>CAZIEB010000048.1:0-2066 GCA_964538665.1 uncultured Candidatus Saccharibacteria bacterium | reverse complement strand
AAGTTTTGGTATCGAAGCAACGATCAGCAACTGCTCCAACAACTACGGCCCTTACCAACACATAGAGAAATTCATTCCCCGCCAAATAACCAACATCCTGAGCGACATCAAGCCAAAACTCTATGGTACCGGCGAGCAAGTTCGTGACTGGATACATGTCGACGACCACAATTCAGCAGTGCATCTGATCCTCGACAAAGGCAAGATTGGCGACACCTATATCATCGGCGCGGACAACGACCACGTCAACAACAAAATGGTTATCGAGCTCATATGTGAGCTCATGGGCAAAGGGTCTGATTGGTACGATCATGTCAACGATCGCCCAGGTCACGATATGCGTTATGCGATGGACTCTAGCAAGCTCCGCACCGAACTTGGCTGGCAGCCTCACTACACCGACAACCAGACAGGTATGCGCGATGGCCTACAGCAGACTATCGATTGGTACACCAACAATCGCGCATGGTGGGAAGCGCAAAAAGCCGAAATTGAAGCTAACTACGCAAAGCAAGGACAGTAGATGGGGGATGGAAATTAGTAAATTGGTAATTAGTAAAATGGTAATGAGTAGAGGGACAGTAGGAATTCATGAGCGGATTTAACCCAGACGATTACAATGAACTGACAGTTACTGAGGCGCCGATACCAGGGTTCTTCGTCATCAAGCTACCTGTGCATGGTGACAATCGTGGATGGTTCAAAGAGAACTACCAAAAACAAAAGATGGAGGCACTCGGCCTGCCTACGTTTGACATCGTGCAAAACAATTTCAGTTACAATGACAAGACTGGAGCGACACGTGGTCTCCATGCAGAGCCTTGGGAAAAGTTCATTTCTGTGGCAAATGGCTCGGTATTCGGTGCTTGGGTAGATTTGCGCGCCGGAGACAGCTTTGGCACAACCTTTACCATCGAGATTAATCCCGGAGTAGCGGTCTTTGTACCTCGCGGTGTAGCCAATGGCTATCAGACGCTCGAAGACAACGTCACCTATACATATCTCGTCAACGCACATTGGACGCCAAAAGCTGAGTACACATTTCTCAACCTCTTCGACCCAACTGCAAATATACAGTGGCCCATTGCACGAGACCAGGCAATAATTTCTGACAAAGACGCAGCTCACCCCACTCTCGATAACATAATTCCCATGGAGGTATAGATGGACGACTCACAAATATTTATCATAGGCGCAAATGGACAGCTTGGGGCTGCTCTCAAGGAAAAATACCCTAACGCGCGGTATGCCGATGTCTCAGAACTCGATATAGCCAATCAGCAATCAGTTCAAGATTTTAACTGGACGGGTATCACTACTATCCTCAATGCAGCAGCCTACACAAATGTTGACGGAGCCGAAACAGAAGACGGCCGACGTGCTGCCTGGGCTATCAACGCTGATGGTGTTGCTAACCTTGTGGCAGTCGCGGCTCAGCACGATATGACTCTGGTGCATATCTCATCTGACTACGTATTCGACGGAACGAAAAGCCCACATACCGAAGATGAGCCGTTCTCTCCACTCTCAGTCTACGGCGCCAGCAAAGCTGCCGGTGACCTCGCTGTCTCGCTACTACCAAAGTTCTACCTACTCCGTACTACATGGGTCATTGGCGAAGGTCACAACTTCGCCCGCACCATGCTAGGTCTTGCCGAAAAAGGCGTTTCGCCTACTGTCGTTGCCGACCAGGTCGGACGCCTCACATTTACGAGCGAACTCGTGCGCGCAATCGACCATTTGCTAACAACGCAATCTCCGTACGGTGTCTACAATGTGACTAACGATGGACCTGTCAAAAGCTGGGCAGATATTACTAGAGATATATTCTCCATTGCAGGATACGAAGAGCTCACAGTTACCGACACGACGACCGAAGATTACTACGCCGGCAAGCCCGGCATAGCCCCTCGCCCGCTCCAGAGTGAAATGGACCTTTCTCGTCTGCAATCCACTGGTTTTGAATCACGAGACTGGCAAGACGATTTAAAACAATATATTTTAAAGGAGAAAAATTAATGAAAGGCATCATACTAGCAGGTGGTAGCGGTACTCGCCTCCACCCT
>CAZIEB010000047.1:0-2193 GCA_964538665.1 uncultured Candidatus Saccharibacteria bacterium | reverse complement strand
CTTCATCACTTAGCCAGAGACTTGCAATGTCCTGTGACGCCTCTAGATAGCCCCCTCCGTTGCCGCGCAGGTCTAGGACAATACCTCGGACATCTTTTTCGACAAACTCTCGAGCTGCCTGCCGTGCAAGCTGAACCGTATCAGACTGACCAAACCGTGTGATACGTAGTATCCCGATGTTGTCAGCCGTAATCTCACTTTTGACACTTGGGTCTGTGATAGTATCGCGTACTACCGTGATATCGAGCGGCCTATCTGCGCCACTGCGACGAACGGTGAGTTTGACCGAGGTCCCTTTTTCGCCGCGAATATTAGTGACAGCTTCTTCGACCGACCATCCTGTGGTTGGCTCATCATTGACCATCAATATGACATCATTTGCCTGCAGACCAGCTGCTTTTGCCGGGCTGCCATCAATCGTACTAATTATCGTCAAATCACTCTCGCGCTTGCCGAGTTCTGCCCCGATACCTTCAAATGTACCCTCGAGGTCGTTGAGGAATTCTTGTGTCTCTTCAGCCGTGAAGTATACGGTGTATGGGTCGCCGACTGCATCGACCAAACCACGTTTGGCGCCTTCGATAAGCTCAGCTTGGTTGAGTTCACCGTCAAAGCTGTTGGCGAGTTCTCGATAGAGCGCCTGCACCGACGATAGATCAAGTGAGCTTCGGCCTACTGTTTGGCCAGTCAGCGACGCGAGAATGGCCTCGGAGCGCGTTCCGGCGATGAACGCCACAGTGATCGCAAGCACAAATAGCAATATCCGCCGAACGGGAATTGCATATTTTTTCTTCGTACGCTCGTGTGGTTGGTCCACAAATCTCCTTAAATCCTATTAAAACATTACCTTTATTGTAGCAAATCTCAGGGTTTTATAAAACGAGCGTATTGATTTCTAGTTGAGCATGTGCGCGTAGATCATTCGTACGCCGTTGTTAAGCTCGACGATTGCGACATTACCGTATGCCCAAGTGCCCAGAAGTGCCTCTGAGCTACCACGGTACATCATACCAGGAGCAACTGCGTAGATTGGTGTCCCGCTCTGAGCTGCATAGTCAACGCCTGGGTGGCGACCACCGATGTACATACTGTCGTAGTTACCATATGGCTGGCTGACCCAACCAGGAGGCAAATCAAGTGGAGATGTCTGTATATAAGGAGTAGGGTCTATAACACCGTTACCGTTTCGCGCTTCGAGGTGTAGGTGTGGTCCTGTTGACATGCCGGTGCTACCCACAAGCCCAACAACATCACCGGCCCGTACGTATCCAGCAGGCGCCACATCTCTATACGAAGCGCGTGCAAGTGATGCGGCGAGCGCAGCCTCTGCAGCAGCTTTTTGGTCCTTCAATGAACCAACCATGCTGCCGTAAGCAGCTTCTTGACCACGGGTTTGCTCAAGTATGTCAGCTTGTTCTTTTTCTTTAGCGGCAATTTGTTCACGCTGACCGAGCTGTTGAGCGATCAAGTTTTCAACATCTGTCTTTTGCTGCGTAAGTTCAGCTTTCAGCTTCTTTACTTGGTCCATGGCGGCTTTCATCTGGTCGCGGACAGAACCACGCACTACCTGTGCAGATACATATTCACCGACATTCTTGCTACTGGCGAGCATGACGATAGGTGTTGTGTCACCATTCGCGTAGATTTGAACAACAGTTTTGTTGATAGTACGCTTCTGACGCTCGAGCTTTTCCTCGTTTACTGTAATATCTGCTTCGAGTTGTTGTTTCTGAGATTCGTTTTTATCAATCTCTGCCTGAAGAGCATTCTTTTCGGCGGTAATAATAGCGAGTTTGTTCTGTAATGTGTCACCTTCTGCACGAAGCCGATCTGCTTCACTCTGATACTGCTGTATCTGTGCATCTATCTTGCTGATCTGATCCTGAAAGCTCTGCGCGAACACCATAGGAGATAGCGCAACACCACCTGCTACAACAGCAAGTGCGATGAGTCCTTTAGATAGTTTTGTGGTAAATAATTTCTTCATGGTGGTGAGTACTGTTTTTGTGTTTAATGATTTTCTGTATAATACCACACCTTGAGCACTTTGGTCAAGCTTTTTGGGGCCTCTAATATACCTGTTCAGTATAGTAATCCTTCCTTCTTATACTTTTAGATAACGACGAACTGCGAGTCGGGACGATATAATACCGATAATCGCACCTAGCACGATCATTGCGAGCAGCACCAAAG
>CAZIEB010000046.1:0-2267 GCA_964538665.1 uncultured Candidatus Saccharibacteria bacterium | reverse complement strand
GATGAGTTCTATGACAGAGACCCCTGTGCCTGTGCCAAGATTGTATACCTGCGCACCTGAGCGCATGTGTTCGAGTGCCCTGACATGACCGTTTGCTAAATCTACGACGTGGATATAGTCTCGGACGCCAGTACCATCTGGAGTGTCATAGTCGTTGCCAAAGACTTGCACGAAGGGGCGTTTGCCAACCGCAACTTGAGACACATAGGGCAGGAGGTTGTTTGGAATGCCTTTGGGGTCTTCGCCGATTGTGCCACTCTCGTGAGCACCGACGGGATTGAAATAACGCAAAATCGTAATTGCCCATGCATCATCTGATGCTGCTACATCACGCAAGATCTCCTCTATCATGTACTTTGTCTTGCCGTAGGGGTTGGTCAAGCCAATACCGACCGGGCTTTGCTCGGTGAGGGGCAGCTCTTGCGGATCGCCGTAGACGGTGGCTGATGAGCTAAAAATAAGTTGTTTTACATCAAATTCGTTCATAACGTGCAGCAATGAAAGTGTTGAGTCGATATTGTTGCGGTAATATCTTAGCGGTTCGGCAACTGATTCGCCGACAGCTTTGAGCCCCGCAAAGTGAATTACGGCATCGAACGAGTGCGCAGCGAAGACGTCTTGGAGTTGGGCAGCGTCGAGCAAATCTAACTCGTAGAATGGTACTTCTTGATCAATTATTTTTTCGACGCGACGGAGAGATTCGCGCGAGCTGTTGCTGAGGTTGTCGACAACAACGGCGCTGTGACCCGCCGCATATAACTCTATAAGACAGTGACTCCCGATATATCCTGCTCCGCCCGTGACAAGTATATTCATGCTATTTCCTTTGGTCTGAGACGACTTTGCGAAGTTTGCTTATGAACAATGATTTGTCGAAACGCTTAGCGGTCTGAGTGAGGCGAAATGTAGGGAATTGACGCTTCTCGAGTCGAGTGATCGCATCAGCGACATCTTCTACCGTCTGGTTGTCGAAGAGCTCTCCAAGGTCTTGACTTGATATGATATCGGTCGTTCCGCCTCTTTTGTAGCCAACAACCGGCGTACCTGCGGCGAGAGCTTCGACAGTGACAATGCCGAAATCTTCTTCGGCTGCAAATATAAACCCTCGTGCGCTCGATAACAGTCTAATCAGCTCCGCATCGCTCGCATCACCAAAACGATCGGTCCGGAATTCTACTGTCGGGCCCGCAAGCTTGACGAGCTTGTCATGCATTGGACCTTGGCCAAATACATATAACTTTTTGCCGAGTTTTGTTGCTGCAGCGACAGCCAAATCATGTCGTTTGTACGGCAATTGCCGTCCGCTTGTCACGTAATGGTCTCCACGCTGCTTGGAAGGCTTGAAATTCTTGGTACTGACCGGCGGGTGAATCACCGTACTCTTGCGGCCATAATATTTTTCTATGCGTTTTTGCGTCTCAGTCGAGTTGGCTATGAATACATCGACTTGTTTTGCCGCTTCTAAATCTAGCTTGCGCTGGCGAGGAATCATGAGTGGCATGAGCGCACGAATGATCGGGTTGAGCTTGCCGTAGCCAGGGTCCTTGCGATATTCGTCATAGTGGCTCCAGTAGTATCGAGGAGGTGTGTGGCAATAATTGATAATCACTTGATCTTCGCGAGACTTAGTCACTTGGTGGCCGTGTAGGTATGAGCTGGTAAGAATTATATCGAACTCATCGAGATCTAGCCTGCGCATCGCCGAGACGGCGAGTGTTGGGAAAAGCTTGTGGTACCTTCGTAGGGAAGAAGGATACCTCTGTAACTTACTCGTGCGAATATCGAGCTGTTTAAATTGCGGCATGGATGATTCGTTGTATATAGCCGTATATATTGGCGCGTCGGGGAATGCTTCATGCATAGCTAGCACGACTTTTTCTGCTCCTCCCATAACAGTTAGGAAGTCACAAACAATAGCAATTTTCGGTGGTTGCATTATTTCGCTCCGCGGCCGAATAATACGACACCAACTGTTTTGAAAAGAATTTTGATATCCAGCCAAAAGCTCCAGTTTTGGGCGTAGTAGAGCTCGAGTTCGACGCGTTCGTTGAAGCTGAGATCGCTGCGACCAGACACTTGCCAGAGACCGGTGATACCAGGCCGGACGCTGAAGAGGAGCGGGGCGCGGTGGCTGTAGTATTCTTTTTCCTCTTTGATGATTGGGCGGGGACCGACAAGGCTCATCTCACCCCGGATGACGTTGAGGATCTGTGCGAGTTCGTCGAGTGATGTTTTGCGGAGGATGTTGCCAAATCGTGTGACGCGTG
>CAZIEB010000045.1:0-2340 GCA_964538665.1 uncultured Candidatus Saccharibacteria bacterium | reverse complement strand
TAGATCAGCTCCAAGCAGCTGAGCTTGCTGCGTCTACCGCACAAATAGCCAATCTTTCTGTGACCACAAACGTCACAAACCTTTCTATTACCCTTGGCGCCAAAAGCCAACTGGCACAGGTGAGCGATACGGTGCTGTCCAAGCCACAAATTGTCCAGTCTGGTACTGGTCAGCGCGGCATTACCGAATACACCGCCGTATCAGGCGATAACGCCCAGTCAGTTGCTGATAGGTTTGGTGTGTCTAAGCAAACCCTCAAATGGGCAAATGATCTGGTAGATGATGCACTCAATCCGGGTAAAGTACTATTGATACCTGGCGTCGATGGTGTGGTCTATACCGTAAAAGACGGAGATACAATTGATTCAATTTCCTCTAAGTATAGCGCCCAAAGAGAACGTGTCGTTACCTACAACGACCTCGAAATTAGCGGAATTGTAGCAGGGCAACGTATTGTTATACCAGATGGTGTGCTGCCGGTCGCTGAGCGTCCAGAGTCAATTCAACGAACAACAACTACTGCAAGCTCTCCGAGTACCAGCTACTACGCTAATGCAGCAGCAGTCGGAAACAGATATGATTATGGTCAGTGTACGTGGTACGTCTATAATCGCCGCGCCGAACTGGGTCGCCCAGTTGGAAGCTTCTGGGGCAATGCCGCAACCTGGGCAGGATTTGCCCGCTCTAGTGGCTACGTCGTCACCAATACGCCGACTATAGGCGCAGTGATGCAGGATAGCTATAGCGCTGGTGGATATGGCCACGTCGCAGTAGTTGAGAACATCGGACCCGATGGCAGTATCACGGTTTCAGAGATGAACTATGCTGGTTGGAACGTCAAATCATTCCGTACTCTTGATGCTGGTCAAGCTTCACGCTACAACTTTATCCAATAAGTCGAAGATTTAGAAAATAGTACTACCTCTGTTATGATGGGTGTATGTTTGTAGATAGTGCGCTAGTACGAGTTAGGGCTGGACGAGGCGGCAATGGTATTGTCAGTTTTCGTCATGAAAAATATGTCGACAAGGGTGGCCCTGATGGTGGCGATGGCGGTCGTGGTGGCAATGTGATTTTTGTGGCCGACCAACGCAAGAATACCCTCGTTGATTATCGATACAAGCCTGAAATCACCGCCGAAGATGGCCACGCAGGCGGCAAGCGCAAAAAACACGGTCGCAACGGCAAAGACGTGACTGCCTACGTACCTCTAGGGACGCAGGTGTATCGCGACGAAGAAATGATTGCTGATCTCACCGATCAGGACCAAACAGTTGTGGTTGCTCGTGGTGGCGATGGCGGGTTTGGCAACGCTCACTTCAAGAGCTCCACCCGGCAAGCTCCTCGAGTGGCAGAGTTAGGCGAAATTGGCGAAGAGTTCGAAGCCAAGCTTGAGCTCAAGCTCCTTGCGGATGTCGGTCTGGTAGGGCTACCAAATGCCGGTAAATCGACGTTTCTCGCGACCGTGAGTAATGCGCGGCCTGAGATTGCCGATTATCCATTTACGACTCTGACACCAAACCTCGGCGTGGCCGATATCGATGACACCAGTGTCCTCATAGCTGATATTCCCGGTTTGATCGAGGGCGCCAGTCAGGGCAAAGGCCTCGGTGACGCGTTTTTGCGACATGTCGAACGCACCAAAGTATTTCTCCATCTGATCGATGCATATACCGATGATGTTGCGAACGCGTATCGTACGATTCGTAACGAGCTAAAGCAGTACAATCCTGAATTGCTCGAGCGGCAAGAAGTAGTCGCATTGACTAAGACTGAAGGTCTCGATGATGAAATGATCTCGTATCAACGCAAAGCGATTGCTGAGGCGGCAGGCAAAGATACAAAAATTATGGCGATTTCATCGAGCGCGCATCAGGGCATTACCGAGCTGTTGCGCACACTGGTGGCATACGTTGCAGATGCGCGACACAAAGATCAAGTAGCTCTTGCGGCACAGGGTGAAGACGAAAATCCGGATATGCCAACATTGACACTATCTACCGCACAACTCGATGAAGCATGGGAGATTACAGAGGCAGACTCAGGATACGTGGTGACAGGTCCAAAGATTGAGAAATTCGCCCGACGTACTGATATGACAAACGTCCACAGCATTAATCGTTTGCGAGATATTATGCACAAGACAGGTATCCGGCACGAGCTGCTTCGCAAGGGTGCCCAATCCGATAGCAAGATAACGATTGGCGACGCAACGTTTACGCTCGAAGAACACAAATAGTACCTAGCGTGAATATTTGAGCTCTGGAAAATGCCGTAGCATACGCTTTTCGGACAGAGGATCTAGTCTACGTAGCTCTGCGAGCGATACATACTGTGCGA
>CAZIEB010000044.1:0-2792 GCA_964538665.1 uncultured Candidatus Saccharibacteria bacterium | reverse complement strand
CGAAACTTGTAAGTATAGATTGTCTTGCCGTGCAGGCCGAGACGTTTGCTCATGAAGAATACTGGACCAGGGTTGAATATCTTTTGTAGCAGTGCAATCAGCAAAAAGAATGGTACCCAGAGTGGTGAGCTCACGACGATGAGCGCTAGGTCAAAGATTCGCTTGGCAAACTCTCCCCAGCCGACGAGCGGAGATTGGTAGACGCTTATCATAGGGTAACCGAGGAAGACATCGACTTGGTTTTTGCCAGAATAAAATTCGGATTCGCCCGGAATAAAACTGTACTGCAGGTGGCGTTTTTGGGCTTCGTTCATGATGAGTTGGTTTTGCTTGGGGTCATCGTAGAGGCTGGTCTGGATGATAGTGTCGATACGAAGCTCGCCCAAGTGTTTGAGCGCGGTTGTGACGCTGCCGTACTGGCGGCCTTCGAAATTGTGTGGTGCTTTGCCGGCGATTGCAATGACGCGGTAGCCAGAGCGGTGGGTGATATCGAGGTTTTCGGCGATATCCGCCGTGGCTTCGTTGTTGCCGATGATCATGACGCGCTGCGTGCCGATATCGTATATATATAATGTGTCGCGAATCATTCGCAGTATCTCCCGAAACAATACAAGCAGCACAAATACCAGCACCGCGGCATAGACTGCGACGAGTCGAGCCGGAAAGACAGGCTGGTCGATGACAAATGCGTAGCCAAGGACGAGCAGGATTCCCGCAAATGATGCGATGAGTAGCTTGCCAAATTCGGTCAAGCGTCGCTGATAGACTCTGGGGCTATAGAGGCCGAGCGCCCAAAAAGTGATGACCCAAAACGGCAAGAGTGCGATAAAAGTCCAAAAAAAGTCCAGCGCGGTGATCTGGTTGACGAGCGGACGAGGGTCTAGTTGCACACGCAAGATGTAAGAAATCGTAAAGGCGAGCATGACAGCGAGACTGTCTGCTATCAGGAGTGCGATGGTATAAAGTCGTACAGTTGCTACGGGCATAATTCTATGTAGTATTGTACCATTGATATATGAAGTTATCTGCGGTATCGATGCCACGTGCGCTCACTCTGTACCTCCTCGGGACGGTAGGGGTGATACTGGCGCTATTGCCGCTGCATGCATTTCTCTCGACCTGGGGTGGTACTGCAGTCGGTCCACTTGAGCTGTGGAAGTCCTGGAAGGAGCTGCTACTGTTGCCCGCTATCTTTGCCCTAATTGCCTGGGTGGTGTGGCGTGGACTTGTGCAGGAGCTGCTGAGCGATCTCGTCATCCGTCTGATAGTACTCTATACCGTGCTTGTGCTGGGGCTCACACTGTGGCACCAGCAGGCAAATGGCATCGATGCAACGCTGGCCGGGCTGGCCTTTGACCTGCGCTACCTGGTGATGTTTGTGATAGCCTATGTCGTCGTGCGATACAGTCGGCTGCCAGCAGGACTGTTGAAGCGTGTGCACCTGGTGTTGGTGGGTGTGGGCGTAGGGCTTGCGGTGCTGGGACTGCTGCAGGTGACCGTCATACCGAGGGATTTTTTGTCGCAATTTGGCTATGAAAAATTTGTTACGATTGCGCCGTATTTGACGATTGATGAAATGAGTCCCGACATCATACGCGCCTTTGCGACACTACGCGGGCCAAATGACTATGGCGCGTATCTCGTCATGACACTGGCACTCGCACTGACAGCACCGCTTGCGATGCGCTACCGAATGGGTGCGAGCGTGCTCATGCTCGCGGGTATCGCTGCATCACATTCTCGGAGTGCCTATATCGCCGCCGCTGTGGTACTAGCAGCGTGGGTTGTGATGACATACGGACTCGAATGGATCAAAAAGCACTGGTATGTCGTGATTTTTCTTGTCGCTGCTGCTGTTGGGTTTGTGGCAACTGCGTTTTTGTCGCCGACCGTACGGCTCATCGTGTTTCACTCGTCCGAATACGATACGCACCTGACTGAGGGCTCGATAGACGATAGGGGCGACGCGATACTGGGCGCCATGCAGCGTGTCTTGGCTAATCCGCTCGGATGTGGCGCAGGTTGCAGTGGTCCGGCCTCATACTACGGCGACAAGCCGCTCATTAGCGAAAACTATTATCTGCAGATAGCTGAGCAGCACGGCGTGATAGGCCTTGGGCTGTGGATGGCGATATTTTTGGTCATTATGCAGCGGCTCTATCTGCGCGCCAAAAAAGACCCACTCGCTCTCGCACTCTTTTGCGGTGGCCTCGGCCTTGCTGTCATTGGTCTCATGCTACATGTTTGGGTCGATGATCCTCTCAGTATGACCTGGTGGGCCCTCGTCGGCGCAGCGCTCGGTACCGGCGCTATCGCAGCAAAGAATCCCTCTCAAAGATCATTGCGAGGGAAGTAGAATTCGTTTGCGTAACCAATACAACCAAGTGTCAGTAAGGTGCCATTTTCGCTGCTTTCAACATCTCGTATCTGCTGGTATGAGCAATTAATGCTTTCATGGCCAGCGTAAGTCATCGTAAATTCAGAAGATAATGTATCTGTATTAATCTCCGAGAAGTCTTCAAACTTTCTTGATTGCTCTAGAATAGCCCGGTATCCGTCTATGATTTGAACACCGTTTGTGGATAAGTCGACATCTTTATTTGAAATACTCAGGAAGCATGTAGAAGGGATGTTCCTATCATAATCCCCTCCTTTTCCCCTGCATCCCTCGTTATATTTCCAGCCTTCGTGAATCTTATTGAACTTAATCTGTAGCGTCTTCATGTCTTCTCGTAGTGACATAAACATTTCTCGCTCTTTGTTATCATTATAATTATCTATTGCGAACAGTG
>CAZIEB010000043.1:0-2799 GCA_964538665.1 uncultured Candidatus Saccharibacteria bacterium | reverse complement strand
AAAGTATTGCAGCGCTACAAAGATTTGCAGGACATCATCGCAATCATGGGTATGGAAGAGCTATCTGATGAAGACAAGCTCACCGTGTCACGCGCTCGCAAAATTCAGCGATTTTTCTCACAGCCGTTCTTTGTGGCTGAGCAGTTTACTGGTAACAAAGGTCAGTACGTCAAGCTCGAAGATACGGTTCGCGGATTTCGTGAAATCTTGGATGGCAAACATGACGACAAGGGCGAGAACGCATTCTACATGAAGGGTGCGATTTCTGAGGTCAAATAATGAAGCTTGAGCTCATCACGCTAGATGGCATAAAAGTTAGCGAAGACGTCTATGAGGTGATGATTCCGACACCCGATGGTATGATTGCGGTGTTTCCTGGCCACCAGCGTATCGTGACACTTGCCGAAAACGGTGTTATCTCGATTCGACATAAGAAATCCGACCCAGATGATTATATGTCGCATTTTGCCTCATATGGCGGCGTTGTTTCGATAAATCCGACAACGGTGAGAATACTTGTCGACGAAGCACATACGGCCGATGATATTGTCGAAGAAGAAGCCAGAGCAGCGCTTGAGCGCGCCAAAGAGCTGCGAGATAGTGTAGAAGATCTTGAGGATCTCGAAAAAGCCAAAGCAGAGATAGATCGGCATGCAGTACGACTCAAAGTCGCTGGTTTGCGTCGAAGAAAGCGCTCATAACATCCATAGTTATGTCGGATATAGACGCAAGTACTGCTAGGACGAACGCTGATATCACTGTGATATTGCCAAACGGGTTTGGGTATGGCGAGGGCAATATCAGTGTCCAATCTCAAATAATCGCCGGAGAAATTTCTAGTGATTCTCTTCGTGAGGCTCTAGAGATTATTGAGAACGAACACGAGATGTTTTGTTCGACAGATTCGCGCGTTGGCGATGATGGTTGTGGTGATGGACGAGCGACAGGCGTGACCTATAAGGTGCTCGATACTACAACAGGACATATAGAGCGCTATCGTCGTCCCTTGCGTCGCGCAAAGATATTTGGCGGCGGGCTTGTCGTGGCTTCGAGCATGTGGCGTACGGTCGTGGGGGCTGATACGACCAAAACATTACGTGATGACCGAGAATATATCGCGGGTATATTGAAGCAGCATGGTATCGCCTATGGAGCGCACACGGCGGCTGATGTCGGTGATATTGTTGCCTCTGGGTGTGGAGCGATTGATAACTATGAGCGGATTACGAGAAATGCAATTATCTATAAAATGCATATACTGCGCACGCTTCACTTGATATACGGCAATGCATTCGATGACAATCGTCTTGCGGTTGACCAAGTTTTTCAGGAGTATGAAATGCTCACTGACCGTTATTTTGATGGTATGAACGGGCGCCAAACATTACAATTTATCGAATCTCAAGGTGCAATTATAAAAGAGCTAACTGGTGAGCACAAAGAAGATGTTGTCATCATCAATGACATTGAGGAAACAACATTTGATCAAGAGGCTCTACGTCGTACGTTACATCATCGTGGGTTGTCGCCGGATATTCAAGCATTTGTCGTAGATCTATGGCGAGGTCGAATGTATGCGGAATTTATTGCTGATCGAGTGGCTGAATTGGGTCACGGTCGTGAGGAATCATATCGACGAGCCTATGCGGACTTTCTCATTCGCACACTTGCGGTGAGTGCCACGCTCACGACCGGAGACCAGCCAGTTATTTTGAGAAGCGCGCAAAACTAGTTTGGCAGCAGTGCCTGGGGCTTGGCCATGGCTTTCGCCCTGTCCGCGCTCGCCCATGGCACTACTGCACTGTTAACTATGTGGCCGCTTTAGATAGTTGTCAATAATCTTCCGTACTTCATCTGTGGTGGACGTATTCATCAATCGGTGGCGTAACTCACCTGCCCCTTCAAAATCACGGACATAAATCTTAAAAAATCTTTTGAGTGTATCGTATGGTCTGGTTGTCTCTTCGTGGTAGTGGTCAAATAGGTCTAAATGATATGAGAGCAACGACAATAATTCGTCACTAGAGCGTGGTGTCGTGCAATCCTGGGCAAATGCGTAGGGATTGTGAAAGACGCCTCGCCCTATCATTGCGCCGTCGAATCCGTGTTTTTCTATGAGTTCTTGGCCATGCTCGCGGTCCCTGATGTCGCCATTGCCGATGAGTTTTGTCTGCGGGGCTATCTTGTCTCGCAATGCGACGATTTCATGCATGATTTCCCAGTGCGCTGGCACTTTGCTCATTTCTTTTTTGGTGCGCAGATGTAGGGTGAGCGCGGCGATATCTTGCTGCAGGAGAATCGTGAGCCATTCTTGCCATTCCGATACCGTGCTATAGCCGATACGTGTCTTGACGCTGACGGGTAGCCCTGCTGTCTTTGCGGCCGTGATGGCGGCTATTGCCACGTCAGGCTTGCGTATCAGCCCAGAGCCACCGCTTTTGATGGCGCTTTTGACAGGACAGCCCATGTTGATATCGATACCATCAAAACCCAGCTCTTTGCAGTGGCGGGCGAGCTGCTCCATGTCGCCGGGCTCGCCGCCCCAAATTTGTGCAATAATAGGCTGCTCATCTGCTGTTTTGAAGAGCCGTCCGCGTATCGCTTTGTCGCCAGCATGTACCCAGCCGGTGGCGTTTGTAAATTCGCTAAACCATAGATCAGGGCTGCTGGCCCGTGCAACAACATGACGAAATACGACATCCGTCACTGCCTCCATAGGCGCCAATACAAAAAAAGCCTTAGGAAGCTTGTGCCAGACGGTATCGCTGCTTGTGCTCATAGATAGTTATTATCTCATAT
>CAZIEB010000042.1:1501-3227 GCA_964538665.1 uncultured Candidatus Saccharibacteria bacterium | reverse complement strand
GCATACCGCTATTGGGGCATTCACCGACACCAATAATTGTCGGGCTGGCCTGACCACCTTCGACGTGACCGACGACACATCGAACCGTTGTTGTACCGATATCGAGTCCAACAGCATACCGAGCATTTTCTTGCATGAGGTAATTATAGCATAATGCTTATCTTGTTGATGCCCTATACTTGTATTATGAATATTGGAATATTTGATAGTGGTATAGGCGGAGAAGCCGTTGCAGCCAGCCTGAGGGACGCATATCCTGAGGCGGGCATTATTGTCGTTAATGACCACGCCAACGTTCCCTACGGCACGCGACCCGTTGATGAAATTCGGGCTCTTACAGACAATGCAATCCAGCCTCTCCTACGACAAAACTGCAGTGTGATTGTTATAGCATGCAATACTGCTACTGCTGCAGCAATTGAATGGCTGCGTGAGAAATACCCTAAACAACTATTTCTCGGGCTCGAGCCTATGCTAAAACCGGCGCGCCTGCTGACAAAAACTGGCACCATAACTATATGCGCAACACCGGCGACACTTGCAAGTGAGCGGTATGCATCAATTAAATCAGACCATGCTTCAAACACAACAATTATCGAGCCGGACTGCAGCGAGTGGGCATACATGATCGAGCACAATCAAATGAGCGATCAACATATTACCGACATGGTTCAATCCTCAGTAGACAATAATTCAGATGTCATCGTCCTTGCATGCACTCATTACCACTGGATTCGTGAACGCATTGAAAATATTGCAGGATCGGATATCACTGTGCTGGACCCTTCGGATGCAATCGCACGTCGTGTCGCCGTTGTGCTTGAACAAACGTAATAATATCCGGATCGCAATCTACTTGCATAGCCAGTATAAGATCCGCTATACATAAGACACCACTGCCACTTTCATACGCATCATCAATCCGCCTAATCCATTGCAATACTCGCTCGAGCTCAGTAATATCTTCATTACTCGTCAGTCCTTCTGGAATCCGATTGCCATGTTCAGCCATACTGCCTATCATCATGCGCCAGGTACAAGAATGCAAGCTGTAGCGCTATAGTCGGCTACTCGTTAGTATTTCAGAACCTTCTTGAGTAATCAAAACGCTATGTTCAAAATGTGCGCTTGGATGACCGTCACGAGTGCGGATTGTCCAGCCATCGGGATCCATCACTACGTTTGGCACACCAAGATTTGCCATCGGTTCAATTGCGATTGTCATACCGGCATGTAGCATCGGACCATCCCCCGGTGTCCCGTAATTCGCAATGTCTGGCTCTTCGTGTAGCTGGTGCCCGACCCCATGCCCGACGAGATCGCGGACGATGCCGTATTTGTGGGTATCCAGCACTCGTTGCACTGCCGCACCAATATCGCCTGTCGTCACACCATCATGCAATACCGCAATTCCCGCCTCGAGTGATTTTTTGGTCTCGGCGACGAGTTGTCGAACTTTTTGGTCAACATCTCCGACGAGAAATGTGCGTGCGCTATCAGTGATCATACCTCGATACGTCACCCCAAAATCACAACTGACAATATCGCCATCTTTGAGCACGTAGTCGCTCGGAATTCCATGGACAACTTTGTCATTCGTCGATATACAAATCACATCAGGAAAGCCGTGATACCCCTTGAACGTTGGATGTCCGCCAAGCGCTTTGAGCTCACGAGCAGCAACTGCCGCCAGCTCGCGCTCAGAAATCCCCGGCGTCACGGCTGC
>CAZIEB010000042.1:0-1401 GCA_964538665.1 uncultured Candidatus Saccharibacteria bacterium | reverse complement strand
TCTTCCATACGTGCACGCTTGGCGAGTCGCTGCATAATTTCGCCCTCAGGCACTTCAAGCGCAACGACTAGGTCAATTTTTTGATCATGGGTTTCCATGTATTCAGCGAGCCACTGGGCTTGTTCTTTTGTGCGCGGAAATCCATCGACAATGATGTTTTCGAACTGTTTTTCTCGCGCTTCTTTGATCGCACGGTCAAATACATCATAGGTCAGCTCGTCACTGACAAGCTCGCCTGATTTGAGTATGTTAATTACCTCGGGATCATCGCTTTCGCGAAGCATCTCACCCGTACTCAACCATTTCCAACCCTGGCGCACCGCGAGCATCTGCCCTTGCATGCTTTTACCGGCTCCTGTTGGACCAAAAAAAATAATCAAAGCGCGTTCCTTTCTGCGTACTATTACACCTTATTGTAACTGTTAACCATTTGATTTGGCAATCATGCCGCAATCTGCTGGTCTACTTGCGCAACAGGCCGCCTTGCCGCCCAATCCCGCCAACGCTCAATTGGCTCATCAGGTTTTGCAATTTTGAGAAACCTATTTAGGTCTGGACATTGGGCTAGTATAGTTGCCCCGAAATAATCAGCGTTTGCTTCATTGCTTGCCGACACATATTCCTTGTACTCTTCATCAGTAAATGAGCTCGAATCAATCTTTGGCGCAGGTTCTATGGGGCCCACTAATTTAGCATACGCTGGGTCTTTTTGAATTATATGCCCGATCTCGTGGGCGAATATCGCTTATCGTGCAAGTGCTTCTGTATAGGATCCGCGCTGCAACACTTCCGGGTCGGCACCAAGACGCGTCACTATACCCTCAACAGCTTTTCGACTCGCGTGCTCAGGGGCATTGCCCAAAAATATATACGGGTTCACGACATCGTTGTTTGTGTTCCCCATAATCATCGCTCGCGAGGTTCCCGAAGAGTAACTCACGATCACTTCAAGATTTGAAAGATATGTAGAATCGGCGAATAACTCACGCGCAACAGTATACACCTCCGCATACTCACGTCCTAGCGCTTCTAGTGTATCTTGTGTTTCAAGCTGAGTTTGTGTTTTTGCCTTGAACTCACTACCATCATTGAGTAATGATTCATTCATGTTTAAATTATAGCACAAGAGCTATCAAAAGTCAATATCTGACTATGGCTACGCCTACGACTACGAAAGCTTGGCTTTGACGAGTCGGGCTACCAGTGAACCGTCAGCGGCATTCCCCGCTTTGGCTTTGACGGCGCCGATTACTTTGCCCATGTCTTTCATGCCGTCGGGCTGGACTTGCTCAATCACACTATCGATAAGCGCCTCAAGCTCCGCCTCGCCCATCTGCTCAGGCAGATAGACCGAGAGAATCTCTTTTTCGGTTCGTTCTTTGGCTGCACTGTCAGCATTGC
>CAZIEB010000041.1:0-3659 GCA_964538665.1 uncultured Candidatus Saccharibacteria bacterium | reverse complement strand
AGAGAAAGGATTACTTTTGGGTGAAGTGTCCTACTAATGGCCTTACTTTAGGACTGGTATCAATCGCAGTCTATATCGCTGTCGATCGGATGCGTCAAGACAAATCTGATCAGCCATCTGCACGGCATCGACATCCACGACGCGCCAATGATGTGATGCTGGTTATCATTATGACTGTGCTTATCATGTTCATGACGGGTTTTTTCACTTATCGTCCGCTCGCTATCGTTAGCAATAGCATGGTACCCGTTTTTAGCCGCGGCTCAGTGGTTATCGCCGAGAAAATTAGGGACCCCATGGACGTAGCGGTCGGCGATATACTACAATATGAAGCGTTAGGGAGAACGATTACGCACCGTGTCGTCGGTATCGATACATCATCGGATGGGAGCGGCCAGCGTATTTTCACAACCAAAGGAGATAATAGTCCTAGCACCGATGCGCCGGTGACGACAAAGCAAGTTGTGGGCATCGTGCGGGCAGAAGTGCCATACATTGGATATCCCAGCGTCTGGCTTAGTGAACTCGTAAAATCAAAGAAATAACAGGTGGGCATATGGCACTCAATATCGACAATCCAGAGCACAGTCATCGACCAGTCGGGTTCGCAATTCTTGGCCTTCTGTTCATAATGCTATCTGGCTTTGTGGCATATGATATCTTCCAGCGTAGATTAGACGCCGCGCCAGTATCAACTGCCTACGAGTACAAAATCAACCAATCGGTTGATACCGACATCAGCTATTTTGGAAGTAGTTTTTATGATGCCGGTCCGGGGAAGAATACAGCCTATATCTCCAGTCTGACCGATAAGCTCACCGCGACATTTCACTATAACTATCACGCCTCGACGTCGGCAGATCTGACGTATGCTTATGAAGTGAAAGCTCTTGTCAAAGGCAATTACATCGTTCAAAACGATGTTAAAAATGTCCCAAGTGTGTGGTCGAAAGAAGCACAGCTGATTGCGCCGACGACGGTGCATAGCGATACCAACGACATCACCCTCAGCCCCGTCGTGCACGTGTCCTATGCTGATTACAAAAAGCAAATTGATCAGCTAAAGACCGCGCTTGACGTGCCGCTCAGTAGTAACGTTACGGTTCAGTTCATCCTGAAAATATCTGGGACGATTGGCGGTACACCGTTTAACGATACGCGCATCTCCAGCGTGACCGCACCACTCGATGAGCAAATCTATACACTGGCGGTAAAATACGACAAGCTCGATACTAAACAGGTTGTGCCGCAAGAGGCTGCAAAGAGTCGGAGCACCTTTGAGCAATATGAGACGATCATCGGCATCACCCTCGGTGTTATTGGGCTTCTGGCGCTTGCCTTTGGCTTCCGAAAGCAGATATTCAAGACCGCTTACCAGCGGGAACTCGATCGGATCTATCGCTACCACGACGGGATTATCATTAAGGCTAGCGCCGAGACAGACGTCACTGGCAAAAACGTCGTACCAGTCCTCAGCTTTGATGATATTCTCAATCTTGAAGAGGAGCTGAAGGCGCCGATTGTCGCTAATCCAGCCGGTACAGAAGCAATGCAGTTCATGATCCTGCACGATGATACCGTTTATATCTATACGCTCGGGACGGTCGTGCTCGAAGATGAGGATACAATAAACGATATTGATCTCGAAGTGCCCAAATTGACTAAATCACGACGCAGTAAATAAGAACAGGAAGTATAGTAGGATGTCGCACTACATACACGGTAAAGGTCTTCACGGTCAGACACGACGACGGATTAAATCGCGAACTATAAAAATCGTGATTATTTTTGCTGCCCTTTCGATAGTATTTATCATCATTGGGATTATCTATACGTGGTTTACTGGGCAAAAGACTCGGATCACCACGACCCAGCCAACAACCAGTCCCCGCCATGAACTACCGAAGCCTGCCTCGCCTGATCCTGACGCGGCGGTTGGTGTGGCGGTACAAACGTTAAGCTCGCCGATAGCACCGGGTGATAACGCCGCGCTGAGTATTCATACGATTGCTGAGTCGGTTTGTGTCGTCAAAGTCTCATATAACAACGTACCGGTCAATGACTCTGGACTAACCGAGAAAATAGCCGACGAGTACGGGTTGGTGAGCTGGAGCTGGACGGTGAGGGCAGATGCGCCGCTCGGGACGTGGCCAGTTGATATAACCTGTACTCGCAACAAGCATTCAGGATACTTGCATCAGGTACTTAAAATTACGGAAGACGGCCAGTAGTTATTGTAGTGATTTGATATACGTGATGAGATCTGTATCAGAGATCGTATCGTTGGTCTTGATAAATATCAGGAGATTGCTTTTGGTCAGGGCGACAGATGCGGGGCCACTTTGTGATCTCGATATGAACACCTCAGTCGTTCCTGCCATTATTCGCTCCGGTGGGCCGTAGGTGCTGGCGAGTGCTTTAACTTTTGATGATGTGTCACTACGCAGGGCATCTGGTAATGCTTGCTGGCTGACAATGACGGTGACTGAGCCGATCTTGTCGTTAAACGCGTAGACGGGAGCACTCTGTTCGGGGCTAACACGTGTCCAGCCTCCGAGCTGATCGATTGATGAGCCACTCGGCAGCACAGTCTTAAAGTCTGGTGTTCCTTTCGGTAAGGTCACGGGAGTATTGTCACCCGAAGAAGTAGATGATGAGGATGTCGTTTGATTCTCGGTAGCGCGCTGGGATGAACGACTATTGAGAGCTGCGATATAGAGACTGATGGTAACGATGATAACCAGTGCGATGATGCGTCGTCGATTGGCGAGTAGCCAGCCGAGGGATTGTTTGGTGAAAGAAAACATCGTCATCGCGGCAGATGGCACGCGTGATGATAGATGGCCGATGCCGTGTCGTATCGAAAGGCCTAGTGTCACGGTCATGCGGCGAATATGTTTGCCAGCCTGGGTGGCTGTAACGAGGATAGGTGTCGGTGGTTTGGTGATGTGCGCAAGCTCTTTGTCGCTAAAAAGGTCACTTTTTGCAGTTTGCTGAGTGCGTCGTGGGGCGCGTTGCAGAGGTGTGCCATCGAGGGAAGAATTACGGGGCATAAAACGGTGCGTCCAATGGTTGTTGTAGCCCGCCGGTAAAGGTGCGGCCATGCATCAGACGTTTGCTTGGGTCGGCAGTGAAATAGAGGCTCAGGTCGGTAATGGTTGGGCCGCGAGTGACATCATCAGGGTAGCCAAACGCTTGTGAGCTATCAACGCTCACATTGAAGAAGAAGTAGCGCCCACATTTTATGTCGGTGCCGCTGCCGTCTTTTATGATATAGACGCCTGGTGTGCCCAGGGTAATGTCGCCAAAGTTTGTATCCTGGCCCCACGTGCTCATGGTTGCGCATAAACTCACGGCTTGTTGGTTGGCCATACTGCGGTACTTTAGTTGCCAGCGAGCACCGATAGAATTATCAAGACCGTTGAGGAGCCACGCATTTGCAAAAACATCTGAGTCGGTATCGATCATGATAGAGTATTTGGCGACTTGTGGTTGCGAAAGGAGCGGCGCCTGTTGGGTGACAGGGCTCGCGTAAGTGAGAGTGCTACCGCAACCGCCGCCAAGAACGTAGGCTTTTCCATCGGCATATGCAGCTGCCGCACCGTAGCGCGCCCCGGTATATCGCTGGTTTGTTTCATACCACTCGCCAATGCCTGTCG
>CAZIEB010000040.1:0-3902 GCA_964538665.1 uncultured Candidatus Saccharibacteria bacterium | reverse complement strand
GCAGAAGACTTACTCCAACAAGCTTCCGCCAAAATGCAGCTCTCTGCGCGGAGTTATTTCAAGGTTATCCGCGTGGCGCGCACAATTGCCGATCTCGATCTTTCTGACGAAATTTTGCCACAGCATATCGCTGAAGCACTGCAGTATCGTGCGCAAGCAACCTAATGCGCGACTAGTGTTTGCCTTTTGGAGTGACATCTGTTACAATTGCTCCTTGAAAATAACAACAAATGCTCATATGGGCACATAAGAGGAGACGGTATCAACAATCGATCGACGCGCATCAACGAAGCGATACGAGCTTCGGAGCTGCGAGTGATAGGTCCGGACGGCGAACAGCTGGGGATTCTGTCACGCCAACTAGCACTTTCAGAAGCTGAAAAAGCCGGGTTAGATCTGGTAGAGATTTCGCCAAATGCATCTCCGCCTGTTGCCAAAATCGTTGACTGGGGTAAATTCCAGTATCAAAAGATGAAGGAACAACAGCGGAACAAGAAGAATGCAAAGAGCACAGATCTCAAACAGATGCGCCTCGGCCTCAAGATTGGGCAACATGATCTTGACATCAAGTTACGCAAGATACGCGAGTTTCTCGCTGATGGTGACAAAGTCAAAATCATGATTGTATTTCGCGGACGCGAGATGGCCCACCAAGAGCTCGGCCATGAACTAATGAAACGAATCATCGATGCGCTAGCTGAAGATGCGATTGTCGAAGGCACGCCTACCATGGCTGGCCGCAACCTAAGCGTCTCTGTAAGGAGTAAATAATGCCAAAAATGAAAACCCACAAAGGTACCGCCAAGCGGATTAAGCAAACCTCTACCGGTAAGCTACTCCGCCGCCGTGCATTTGGAAACCACTTACTCTCCAAGAAGAGTGAGCGACGCAAGCGCGTCATTGGCAGTAGCGCCGAAGTTACTGGCAAAATTGCAAAGAACGTAAAACGAGCCCTGGGCGTCTAGAAAGGACCACCGACTATGCGAATCAAACGAGGCGTTACCGCCCGAGCCAAGCACAAGAAAATTCTCAAAGCAGCCAAAGGCATGCAGCATGCCCGCACCCGTAGCTACCGCCTTGCCAAGCAAGCAGTGACCCGTGCGCTTCAATACGCCTACCGAGACCGCCGTAACCGTCGTCGCGACCTCCGCGGCCTCTGGATCACTCGTATCAATGCTGCAGCCCGCGAACATGGCACCACCTACGGTAAATTGATGCACGGCCTCAAAACCGCCGGCGTTGAACTTGACCGTAAGACTCTAGCTGAGCTCGCTGCCCGCGAACCTGCCGCTTTTGCCGCAGTTGTGAAGACTGTCAAATAGCCACGTACGCAATAACACCTAAAAATCCGCCAGTTGGCGGATTTTTAGGTGTTAGATTACCGATAAGCCGGGTTCTGTCGTGAGTAATCATCTATCTAGTCCGTATATTGCTATACGGATCGAGCGGTTTTATCGACGTGGCACAACCGGACCGGCCCCCGCCAACTGGCGGGGAGTCCACGTCTCCTTGCAGCAGACAGGGTTTACCTCCTCCGTATGTCACCATACGTCGCTGTGGTCTCTTACACGACGATTGCTCGCCTCCACCAGATGGCGGACACTCCTTTCACCCTTACCTACTATCCTTTAGGGATAGTGAGGCGGTATCGTTTCTGTGGCACTTTCCCTAGGGTCACCCCCGGTCGCCGTTAGCGACTGTCCTCGTCCTATGCTGCCCGGACTTTCCTCCCATACATAAATGTACAAGTGATTACTTAGTAATCTAACAATTAGCTAGTATAGCTGATTGTCGTCGTCTGCGCGAGTATCAAGGATCTTATTGACCATGCCGTCGGCGAGCTTGTTGTGTTCACGCGCAACATATGTATACGAAACACGATCGAACTGGGCGGCCAATACCTGAATCTTTCGATGAATCACAGCAAGATCTGGATTCTTAATTTTGTAGATACCGTTCATTTGATTGGCGACCAACTGGCTGTCCATCCGCATATCGACAGTACGCGCACCAAGCAATTGTGCCGTCGTGAGCGCCTCCAGCACGGCGGTATATTCAGCGACATTGTTGGTCGTATGGCCTAAGTACGTTCCACCTTCGTAGACTATTTGACCACGTTCGTCCATAAGCACATAGCCGCTTGCCGATGGTCCCGGGTTTCCGCGAGATCCCCCATCGGAGTATGCTACGAGCGTGTCGTATGTTGCTTTTTTGTCATCGTCTTTATCTGTGAATACCATTGACGTTTGTGCCCCTGGGCCACTCGGCGTTAGTTTGAGTAGCTGCTTCGTAGACTCTGTCAATTGTTCTAGTTGTAATTCAGACAATGATTTCCATATATATTTGTCGTATTCTTCGCTCAAAGTAATCGTCCGTGAAGTCGGCTTGAGACCAGCCTCATACACGATAAATGTGTATTGTAATTCTCGATCGTCAGGGTCAATATAGGTCATGACATCAGCGAGTTTTGCAGACTCGAGACTACTGCCTGTATGCGTGAGCACTGACTGCACGAGTGAGTCTTCGGGCTGCTGGTGTTTGTCTACGCGGCCGCCAGGGAGCTCAAATAACCCCTCAATCGAGGGTCGTCCACCATGTCGCCTAAGCAGCAGTATCTTGTCATCTTGGCGGATAATAGCTCGTGTCACGACTTTTTGTTTCATAATCTATCTTTCATTATACAGTATGGTCGGGGTTACCGGATTTGAACCGATGACCTCACGCCCCCCAGGCGTGCGCGCTACCAACTGCGCCAAACCCCGATTATCCCAGTGAGCCACATCCAAAAATCAAAGTGCCCTTCATCGCCTGAGAGAAGATGAATCCCCCGCGTAAGCGTAAGGTGGAGGCCCGCACGGTTGTCCCACGGGACAGCCAAATGTTGGGCTTCCTGTCATCATGATGTTAGGAAATCATGACTCTCAGACGAATAAAGGACACTTATAGTATACCACTCAAACACCAAATATTGCACTGTAGACTGAGAGTATCGCCGTCATAGTCTCTCGTATAAATGTCACGAAAAATTGGCTACCAAACATGACAAGCGCGAAGATTAATACGATGCCGTATTGCTCGATAGCCGACATCGCTCGCCGCACCACATCCGGCGCAAGTGCGTAGAGCGCACGAGAACCATCCAGCGGTGGGATTGGGATCATATTGAATATAAAGAACCCAAGATTGACCACTACCGCGGTCTGAAGAAACATACCAAAGAAGCCTTCCCCACCTTGCAGCACCAAAACCCCAAAGAACACAAAGGACAGTAGCAAGTTCGTCAGAGGCCCTGCGATACCGACCAGCGCCGCTCCGTATTCGCCCCACCTGACATTAAACGGATTAAACGGTACCGGCTTTGCGCCACCAAAGATAGGAGCACCCAAGATTGCGAGGACAACTGGCAAACCGATAGTCAATACAGGGTCAATATGCTTGAGTGGATTGAGTGTCAGGCGACCCTCGTTTTTGGCAGTGTTGTCACCGAGCCAATAGCTTGTAAAGGCGTGCATCGCTTCGTGCAGTGTCATCGAAAGCAAAATAACGATGATAACAATCGCAATATAGCCTATGTCTATTCCCATATCCTCTTAGTATACTAAAAACTCCCCAGTTGCGGGGAGTTTTTGAGAAAATCAACTCTCTAGATTATGCCTTTTTTCTTGAGCGTTCGAATCGCTTGAGTAGACAAGTGCATTGTGACCTTTTGGCCATCTACCATAAAAGTCTTTTTTTGAAGATTTGGCTTGAAAACTCGCTTGGTTCGGCGCAAGCTAAAACTCACGTTGTGTCCGTGCTGTTTGCCTTTGCCTGTTAATTCACATCGTGCTGCCACGTCGGTATCCTTATTAGATTATTTTTAGACTCGTACTATCGTACACTACTTGCCTCTTGAGGTCAAG
>CAZIEB010000039.1:0-4100 GCA_964538665.1 uncultured Candidatus Saccharibacteria bacterium | reverse complement strand
TTTAAAGCATAGCCACTTTGTAGTAGAATAAGACGGAATAACTAATAGGTGTGAGGGAAAATATATGGACTTACGTTCTGGGCAGCGCGTTCAAGCGCAGCAACGCACTGATTCTGCAGCCCCTATGCTATCGAGCGAACCTGCTCGACCAAGCCGAGGCGGCCGTAACTCAGGGCAAGGAAAATTTAGCAAACGTAACGTGCTGGTCGGTGGGCTTGTCACTCTCTTGGTGGTAGGCGCGCTTGTCACAGCATTTTGGTTTACCGGAGCCGGATCTCTCGGCGCCGTCAAACGAGATCAATATCAAGCGATATTCTTGACCAATGGACAGGTATACTTCGGCAAAATCAACAGTATCACCGCCGATGTCGTCACGCTTAAAGACATATACTACCTGCAGCAGCAAGGTAATGTCCAGGACCAGGACTCTGAGACGCAGACACAGCAAAACCAGTTGTCACTTGCAAAACTCGGTAACGAGCTCCACGGACCTGAAGATACGATGTACATTGAGCGCAGCCAGGTGCTCTTCTGGGAAAACATCAAAAACGAAGGTGAAGTCGTCAAGACTATTCAGCAAGAGAAAGAACAGAACCAAAACCAGTAATATTCTGTCAAACAAACCACCTATGCACCATGCCTGGGTGGTTTTTTGATGGCAAGTCATATCTGGTGGTCACCACGTATATACCTGAAATGATATATTACAAAGCATAAGCGACTATTGACACGGGGGGATACTTGTGCTAATATAAAAATATGGCATCTACCACTACACCCAGTACAGGTAGCCATGTAAATAAATCAGAACTCGAAAAGTTCACGCTCCACTTTGAAGCGACCCCTGTTGAAAGGGCTTCAAGAAGCCAGCGGAAGGTGCCAAGCTCACGCTAGCACCGCCTGTACGACCCCGCGCCTCGTTTCTGCGCTGTATCAGATCAAGATACGCATGGAAATGAGGTGCGGGGTTTATTTTTACCCACATGTTCACAGACTTATCCACTAGCTTTTTGTATAGCGATATGTCAATATGTAGTCATGGTATGTCCTTATTGTCAGCACACAGACACGTCAGTCACAAACTCGCGACAGCACCGTCGCGAACCCCGAATATGGCGCCGCAGACGGTGTAGCCGGTGTAAAACGACGTTTACGACATACGAAGAATTAGCCAAAAAAGACCTGCCCCATATCAAAACACCCCGTGGCACCACTGTATTTAGCGTGCCGCGCCTGATGTCATCGATCTATACTTGCCTGCCTAGTACGAGCGACGATCGAGCCGATGACGCCTACGCGCTTGCTACGACCGTCTATATGCAGCTCTCGGCTGCCACGACGAGCCATCTAAGCCTCACGGACATCACGACAACGACATATGAGGTAATCAGCCGTTTTGACCCCACAAGTGGGCTACGGTATGGTGTCGAGCACGGCATTGTCACCCCGTAGGCGAACCGCTAGATTCTCACCTGTCAATCAAAAATTATGACTTGCCAGAGACACGCGCTTTGCCGTCATCGCCAACAACAGCTTTATCAGTGACATCAAATCGTTCGAGATACTTACCAAAGAGCAATCGCGTCTGTGAGTTGATGGCGGCCGCTGAGCCGTACGCAAGGCTCGTGACAGGCATCAAAACCCATTGCAGTAGCAGCCAGACGTTGCGGTGACGCTTGTAGCGCTCAGGACGAGGCGGCAACATCTTGAATGACATAAACACCGACACAAACAAACCTATCATCGCGACCCGCTGCACCATCGAAACAATTTCCGGCAACTGATGTGCGGCCACGCTGCGAGCAGCCTCAGGATTGATAAGAAGCGGTCCAAATGCACCAAACGTGATAATAATCGCTGCTGAAGCCCACGAAACATGGCCATCGAGCAATCTTACAAACTTGGTAAAGCCATCCCACAGCGGCACCGTACGATTTCTGCTCAGCAGTCTCGTCGCCACATACGGGATATCAGATGCGCCGTATGCCCACCGCCTCACCTGCACAAACTGCGCGATAAGCGTCTTACGATACCCCTCTGACAGGACCGCGTCTTGATAGATGGGGACGTATATCGGCACCACGGCATAGTTTCCATCAAATCGGAAATAGCTACGCCAAAACTGGTGACCGTCTTCTACGATAGTGCGAGTACTCCAAAAATCCATATCGATGAGGGCTGCAAGACTCTGCGAATGCGAGGCAAAATTGCGTAGCATATGAGGACGCAAGCTATTAATGAGATTCCAAAACGAATTACCTGTCGCGACGACACGCATCGGCGCTGGGACATCCCAAATATTGTTGAGAAAGAGCGTCAGTGGCTGAAATGCCGCATGGCGCGGGTCAGGGTGAATGATGTATTCGTACGTCAGATAGGCAAAGTAGCTCCGATGGGGCCGATTATCGCTATCTAGCGTTGTGACGATTACATCGTCAGGATCAATACCGGCCTTTTCTACATAGCGTTCGAGTTCACGCCCAGCATAGGTGATATTTGCGCCCTTGCCCGGCACCTCATTTGGTAAATCCTTGGGGTGCTTGACTATTAGCATATCCTTGAATTGGTGTTTGTAATCCCGCAAAAGACCCTTTGCGGTCTCTTCGATTGCGTCACCGCCACGCTCCTCGTACGCGAGTATCAAAATAAGGTGCTGCATATCGTAGTCGTTGTTCATGACCGCCTGGATGGTAGGCTCGAGCACGTCACGACTTTCGTTATATGTTGCGATAATTACTGCATTGTAGATGTCATCCGGCGTTTTGTGGCCGGTCGTAGCGGCGAGCTGCTCGAGATTGAGCTGGTGTATGTGATCTTTGGTCGAACTATCAAGGGCCGCTTGAGGATTTGTCGTATCGGCAAGTCGTCCTGCCCAATCCATGCGCTGCGCCCGCTGCAACGTGTTGTAGCCCTGGACGGTACGGATCGCCATACCAATAGCCTTGACGAAGTACGTAATGATATACAAGATGATAAATATTGCTGCGAGCAACGGATTGAAGATACTGAGGACAAATGGTGCCGATATGACCGAATAACTCAAAATACCCGGAAGCATCTCAAAAAATCGATACTGACGCGTGCGTTTGCCAACTGGTATCTCAATGTCAGTCATTAGCGCAAGATTGACACGACCTTATACAGTGCAAAAAAGAACACACTCGCGACCACCAGTAGCGTGGTCCCAAGATAGACGAAGCCGAGCGCAAATTCACGACCGCGCTCCTGATAGAGCTTGGCGCTGATCAACAGATGACCTGCGACTGCAATAAACGCAAATACGATGAAATTGAGCAAATATGGCCACTGTTCGAGTGTGTATATTTTGCTATCAAAGCGCGAATAACGGATAGGCACGAGTAATTCTCCTGGACGAATATAGATAAGCCCCAGGATGACAACCACGAACGCCACGAGCCCTAGCCCAATCAGGGCAAAGAGATATTTTCTATCCTTGAGTAGCTCTCGGAGCTTTAGTTGTTCGATCATACTGCTTTATTATACCTTACATCGAAGGACCTGCACGTGCGCTGAAATTGATGCACCGAATATCTCTGACGCGTGCGGGATATGGTGCGAGATACCAGAATCGAACTGGTGTCTCTTGCTTGGGAAGCAAGCATACTACCATTGTACTAATCTCGCACGATAACTTTTCATCGCCCATCCTTCGCCTAAGGCTCCGGAGGGCACACTTCACAATTAGTCGTATGGCTTGCCACACGAAGCTCTAGCGAAGCGTGGAGCCGTTGACAGGGATTGAACCTGCGACCTGCTCGTTACGAATGAGCTGCTCTACCAACTGAGCTACAACGGCGTTCTTAGTATTATACCGATTTCTTCCCTGTTGCGAAAGATTGGCAAATTTGCTAAGATATCCTAGTCTTTCGCTGCGGTACATGCGATTCGTACCGATTGAAAATCATATTTTCAATCGAGAGGAGCAGCCGCGTCGATCTCGCAACAATTTTTGCCACTTGGTTGCAAAAATTTGGTGAGATCAGAGCGAGATGCGACGAGGGCTCGTAGTGAAGCTGGCCTATCACGTCTCCCTGTCACGGAGAAGATCGCCGGTTCGAATCCGGTCGGGCCCGCCAGAA
>CAZIEB010000038.1:0-4122 GCA_964538665.1 uncultured Candidatus Saccharibacteria bacterium | reverse complement strand
CCAACAAGATTGCTTCATATCTGCAGGCGCATATTAGCGGAGATGTCCTGCATGGGCCTACGACGAAAAAAGCCTATGCTACCGATGGGAGTATCCTCACAATCGAGCCTTCTATTGTTGTGCATCCCCGCACGACCAATGATATCCGCAAAACAGCTCGGTTTGCTTGGCAGCTTGCCGAAAAAGGTCACGTACTGCCGATCACTGCACGCGGGAGCGGCACTGATACCTCTGGGGCGGCAATAGGCAAAGGCATAATTGTCAATACAACTGCGCATATGGGCAAAATCTTAGAAATCGATACCAAGCAGCGGCTTGTCAGAGTCCAGCCTGGACTCAATTTCAAATCCTTGCAAGAGACACTCCATACACATGGCCTGTTTTTGCCGGCGTACCCAGCAAACTACAAGTATTCGACTATTGGTGGCGCTATCGCCAACAATGCTGCCGGCGAGAAATCATTTAAGTACGGCTCTATGATCGACTGGGTCGAAAAACTCGAAGTCGTACTGGCAAATGGTGAAATTATCCAGACGGGCAAGATTAGCAAAAAAGAACTGCAGCGCAAAAAAGGGCTACCGAGCCTTGAGGGGGAGATTTACCGAGCAGTTGACGGAATTGTAGCTGATCACGAAGAAGCAATTTATGACTATGACGACAATCGACGTAGTGCTCTGGCTCGAGACAACGTAGGCTTCAATATATCAGATGTGTTCCGCAAAGATGGATCATGCGACCTGACGCCTTTGTTTGTCGGCTCGCAGGGCACACTTGGTATCATCACTGAGGCAATTCTCAAGGTTGCACCGTATAGCCCGCAAACATCTGTACTCGTCGCAACGTTTGATAGTTTTGAGACTATGGCAGACGCTGTCGAAGCCGTCGTACCGTTTGAGCCAAGTAGTATTGAGATGATTGATGCAGGATTGCTGGAGTTTACCCGGCAGCACAAGGGTATCAATCCATTGAAACGGATTTTTGAAGAGACCGAATCGTTGCCTGCGGCGGTCTTATTTGTCGAATGCGACGACGATCATCCCCGTAAACGCAATAAAAAAATCAAAAAAATGTACAAGATATTGCAAAAAACAGCGACCGATTTGCGCGCGACCGATGACCTAGAAGCTCAGGAAGAGCTTTGGTCGGTGCGAAATAGCACATCTGCGCTGCTGACGCTCGACAAGCCGCACGCAGCAGCCCTGCCGATAATCGATGATTGTATCGTGCCTCCAAGTAAGCTACTTGCGCTTATAGATGTGATACAAGAGATTTCCAAGACCTACAAAGTGGATTTGCCAATGTGGGGACATGTCGGTGATGCGCATCTACATGTAATGCCAGTGTTGGATCTTGCGAAGCTCGGTGATAGGCAAAAGATATTTAAGATTATGAAAGATTATTTTGCTGCAGTTGTCGGTCTTGGCGGCAGCATTGCAGCCGAAAACAATGATGGACGATTGCGCTCAGTGTTTAGCTACATGCAGCTTGGTGATGAACTCACAGAGGTAAACCTTGCATTGAAAAAAGCGTTTGACCCTCATGCCATGCTCAACCCTGGGGTCAAGACGGGCACGGATGTCAAGCAACTAGTTGATTTGCTACGTGACAAATACACGCTCGAAAAACATTTGCAATATTTGCCTCGACTCTAATTAAACGGTCTTGCGAGCTCCAATGATGGATCTAACTCTGCGATACGGAGTAGCTCATTGTATTTTGCGGTTCTCTCACTTCTTGAGAGTGACCCGGTTTTTATTTGGCCGCAGCCTAGGCCTACGGCGAGATGCGCAATTGTCGTATCCTCGGTTTCGCCAGATCGATGGCTCATGATGGTGCGCCAGCCAGCTGTTTGTGCCATTTGTACTGCTTCGATGGTCTCGGTGAGAGTTCCGATTTGATTGGGTTTTATGAGTATCGCATTTGCCGCTCGTGTATCGATAGCTTGTTTGAGTAGCGTAGTATTCGTGACCAGCAAATCATCACCAACGATTTGCACGTTTTCTCCCGACGTAGCGGTGAATTTCTGCCATCCTTGCCAGTCTTTTTCTGCACAGCCATCCTCGATAGAGGCAATAGGGTGCGCGGCAAGCAGTTGCTGTAGCCACCCAACCATTTCATCGGTACCAAGATCTTTGTTGTCGCTCACCATGTGGTAGGCGCCGTCTCTATAGAATTCACTTGCCGCAACGTCGAGCGCAAGTTTGACATCGTCTCCGAGCGTGTACCCAGCTCGAGCCACTGCCTCCGCGATGAGGTTTAGCGGTTCGTCGTTACCGTTTTTTACTCGTGGTGCATAGCCGCCTTCGTCGCCAACGGTCGTGGTATATGTATGTTCTTTCAGTACGGAGGCGAGGGCATGAAATATCTCCGATCCTATTTGCAGCGCGTGCGGAAATGATGATGCGCCCACAGGCACAATCATGTATTCTTGTATGTCTGTGCAAAAGCCTGCGTGCGCGCCACCGTTTTGGATATTCATCATTGGCATTGGTAGCGAAAGAGAAGTTGTGTCGGCCAGTTGCGCGATGTACTTATAGAGAGGTACCCCATGTGCGATTGCGGCAGCTTTTGCAGACGCAAGACTGACGGCTAGAATTGCATTGGCGCCAAGTCGTTCTTTGTTTGACGTTCCGTCTAAATTGCGCATAGTCGTATCGATCGCAGACTGGTCCGATGGGTCTTTACCAATCAAGGCTGGTTGTAACTCATCAATAACCGCACGTACGGCTTTTATGACGCCTTTGCCGCCATATACTTCGGCATTATCACGTAGTTCGTGGGCTTCCTGAGAGCCTGTACTCGCACCAGATGGCACCGCAGCCCGCCCGACAACGCCGCTATCTAGGATTACGTCTGCTTCTACCGTAGGATTGCCTCGGGAGTCTAATATTTGCCGTGCATGGATTTGGGATATAACACTCATGCTTTTATTGTACGCCGAAAAATAACTATTCACCAATATAAAAGCCCAGAACAAATCTGGGATTATATATTGGTGGGCGCTGAGGGGCTCGAACCCCCGACCCTCTCGGTGTAAACGAGATGCTCTAGCCAACTGAGCTAAGCGCCCGTGAAGTGATTTTCACTCACCATATTTTACAGGGAATCAATCTGTTTGGCAATTGCTAGCTGCCGTCTCTGACAACTACCTATAACCATGTATAATCCTACATAATGAAATCGTATGTTCAATACTTTCAATTAGCCTGGCTAAGCGTCGCGACCGTATTAACGCTCGCCCTCGAGTTTAAGCTAGCTGGCTACGCGTTCATTGCCCTCGGTCTCGGCCTCCTTGTATTCACTCAGCCTGAATTCCGTCGCCACTTTACACTTATCTATTTTACGCTAGCTGCACTCGGCAGCGTCGAAATCGGTACGACGACTGAATTCCCACTTGGGCTAATCATGGGAGTCGCACTCGTGCTTGCAGTCGGGGTGCCGTATTTGGTCTTACGTTATCGGTATAACGATCGAACTATTACGTTTCCGTTTCGCTCAAAGACATCTTGGTCAAAGCGAGATATCGCCTATATATTTGTGAGTATCTTCGCGGCCTATCTTGTACTGCCTCTCATGCTCAGAAGTGGCGATTCGTATTTGAATTGGGTTATCGAACCAGATTTTTGGAATTGGCTCGAGTCATATGTCGGGCTCAATATGGTTGGGTTCTGGGACGAGCTATTCTTCGTTTCTACCGTATTTGCGTTATACAAGAAGCATTTCCCGCTCTGGGCAGCAAACATCGGCCAAGCAGTATTCTTCACGTCGTTTCTGTATACTCTTGGGTTCCAGGGCTGGGCGCCGCTGGTGATATTCCCATTTGCCCTGAGCCAAGGTTATATGTTCAACAAAACCCACTCGCTAACGTATGTGCTCGCCATACATCTCACGATTGATCTAATTCTGCACCTCACGCTGATCGAGCTCAATCACCCTGAGTGGATTAATTTCATCATTACGTAAAAATTGTAACAATACACCGCCGACTGGCAACTTACGCCTATCGGTTCAAGTCCTCTCGCATCAAATACCAATTCAAAAATCGGCCATAAAGACCGATCCTTGAATTGGTGGCATTTTACGCCAAAGCTCGAACCTATTTCGAGCGAAGCTCGTAAGCTC
>CAZIEB010000037.1:0-4525 GCA_964538665.1 uncultured Candidatus Saccharibacteria bacterium | reverse complement strand
AGTCTTGATTCGAAAAAGATTGGTGTCATGTACATCATAGTTGCAGTTATCATGTTGCTACGCGGCGCAGGGGACGCAGTCATGATGAGACTTCAGCAAGCAATCGCTGCCGGCGAACCTGGATTTTTGAGCGCCGATCATTTCCAGCAAGTGTTGACTGCACACGGTACTATCATGATTTTCTTTGTTGCGATGGGATTGATGTTTGGTCTTATCAACCTCGTCTTACCACTCATGCTCGGCGCTCGTGATGTTGCATATCCGTTTCTAAACTCTATCAGTTTTTGGTTGTTTGCAGTCGGGGCAGGGCTGATGAACCTCGCTATCGTCTATGGGGAATTCGCAGCAACAGGCTGGCTGGCGTATCCGCCGCTTTCTGGGATAGAATACAGCCCTGGAGTCGGCGTTGATTATTGGCTATGGGCAATTCAACTATCGGGTATAGGTTCAACGTTATCGGCGGTCAACTTTATTGCAACAATACTTCGCAAAAGAGCTCCCGGCATGACACTTATGAAAATGCCGATGTTTGCATGGAGCGTACTTGCCAGCATGATACTCGTCCTATTTGCGTTTCCGATACTTACCGCGACTCTCGGCATGCTGTCGCTTGATAGAACTATCGGAACAAACTTCTTCACAAGCGACCTGGGCGGCAATCCGATGATGTACATAAACTTGATTTGGGCTTGGGGCCACCCGGAAGTCTATATAGTTATCCTCCCTGCATTTGGTATGTTTTCGGAAATTGTAGCCACATTTTCACGCAAGGCACTGTTTGGGTATACGAGCATGGTATGGGCTCTCATGGCGATTTCGTTCTTTAGTTATATCGTATGGGCGCACCACTTCTTCACGATGGGTGCAGGCGCAAATGTCAACGCGTTCTTTGGCATCGCGACAATGGTGATAGCAATACCGACTGGCGTAAAGCTCTTCAACTGGCTCTTCACTATGTATCGTGGACGAATCGAATTTACAAGTCCGATGTGGTGGTTTATGGGCTTCGCCGTGACGTTTACTATCGGTGGCATGACTGGCGTGCTCCACTCAATTCCTGCGGTCGATTTCCAGCTGCACAACAGTTTATTCTTGGTGGCGCACTTTCATAATATGCTTATCGGTGGTGTTGTATTTGGGTACTTCGCTGGTCTGGCATATTGGTTTCCCAAGATCTTTGGATTTCGACTGCATGAGGGGTTGGGCAAAGCAGCCGCATTGTCATGGATCCTAGGATTTGTCGTGGCGTTTGTGCCTCTATACGCACTTGGATTGATGGGTGTTACTCGTCGACTTAACACCTACGATCCAAACCCTGGGTGGCAGGCGTTATTTATCGTCGCAGGAGTCGGGCTACTTATTATGCTTCTCGGGGTTATGTTGCAGCTTCTCCAGCTCGCCTACAGCATCTGGAAGCGTAATGAATTGAAGGCTGGACCGGACCCTTGGAATGGACGGACTCTTGAGTGGTCTGTGCCATCGCCGGCTCCGTCATACAATTTTGTCTACCTGCCAAAGGTGACATCTCGTGATCAGTTCTGGAGGCAAAAGCAGCTCAATCGAGAGCCAAAACAAGTGTTCGAAGAGTTTGAAGAGCCTGAGAACACGGGTGCTGGTATTGCGATAGCAGTAGTGAGCGCTATGTCCGCATTTGCAGTCATTTGGCACCTGTGGTGGCTCGCGGCTATAGGAGTAGTTGTGGTCCTTGCATTGATTATTATTCGTTCTCTTGCTGAAAACACCACCCGGGTAGTGACCGCTCAAGAGCTAGGACTTCCATCATGACAAAACTACTCGAAGTTGAAGATAGGCGAACCACTTCTGTGGGCTTTTGGCTCTATTTGATGACAGATTGTCTGTTGTTTGCGACATTATTTGCGACCTACGCAGTACTCAAAAATAATACCGCCGGAAGCGTATCAGCTGCCGATATATTCGACATGAACTATGTCTTGGCAATGTCGATTGTATTGCTTGTGAGCAGTGTTACGAGCGGCTTTGCGCTCGTCAGCGCCCGTCTCAACAAGTACATTGCCACTCTCATATGGCTCTGCCTCACAATATTCTTGGGGATTATATTTCTCGTACTTGAACTACATGAATTCTCGACATTACTCGCCGAAGGATATTCGTGGCAATCAAGTGCGTTTCTCAGTGCATTCTTCACATTAGTTGGTGCCCACGGCCTTCATATTGCGATCGGCACCATATGGGCCCTCGTGCTATTAGGAACTATTGGGCTCAAAGGTCTGCGTGCGCGAAGTCTGAAGCAGCTGTCACTATTTACGATGTTCTGGCATTTCCTCGATATCATTTGGATATTTATCTTTACGTTTGTCTATGCAATGGGGAGTCTACGCTAATGGAAAAGCTCCACCCTCACTACAAACCATATATTGTGGGTTTTGTGATATCACTACTTGCACTTGTCGGGGCGTACATAATTGTTACGCGCCCTGACGTCTCACTTGATAGCAGCGTCATAGGATTTTTGGTAGTATTTGCCCTGGTGCAACTCTTTGCCCAGGTGGTGTTCTTTCTCCATCTTCCGCAGGAGTCGAAACCACGCTGGAACCTGTTCGCATTTGGACTCATGATTGTGGTCGTTGGTTTTATCGTGATTGGTTCGCTGTGGATCATGAATAATCTTAATTACAATATGATGAGTGACGCATCTGTTGAGAAAATTATCGAAGACGAGGGGATTTCACATTGACGCTTGAGACTCTCAAGCACATTGCAAATGCAGCAAAGCTCGGGCTGGTCAGCGGCAATCTTGTCGCGCTTATCGCTGGCTATGGATACGGCCTACTTGTTGGTGGCAGCGCTACGATAGTATCGCTTATCGTGGCTGTAGTTTCTACTGGGGCCGTTATGTCATCAGCCTGCATCACAAATAACATATTTGATCGCCGAATTGATGCACAGATGAATCGGACTCGAAAACGGAGTATAGCGTCGGGCGAATTGTCTGTCGCCACTGCGTCGTCATCGGCAATCATATTGTTATTGGTCGGCCTCACATTGAGCAGCTATCTCAGTGTGTTTATTACACTCCTAAATGCTCTCGGCTGGGTACTGTATGCACTCGTCTATACCTACGCAAAACGGCGCACCTACCATGCGACACTTATCGGCACTATCCCTGGATCAATTCCGCCGCTGATAGGCTATTTTGCCGCCGAGGGCACCAGTATGGTGGCAGCAATTGTGCTATTCGCCATCATAGCTGGCTGGCAGATGGTTCATTTTTATGCTATCGCCCTGGTGCGAGTAGATGATTATGCTCAGGCAAAAATCCCAGTTATCAGCGTGGTACGTGGCCCAGAAACAACACTCCGCCATAGCGCGTATTGGTATGTAATTACCGCGAGTATGCTTGTAGCCAGTATGGTATTCGCACCATATGTCTACTGGGCGGTACTGGCGCCGCTAATAGTATGGTGGCTGTGGGGAATGTTCCGTGTAAGTGTGCGGTCAATGCAGCCACGCCAAATGTTTGTACAAAGCCTCAATTTTCTGATGTTGTATCTGCTGGTCGTATGGCTGAGTTATGGCTTGACGTTTGTTTCTAGTGCGTAGAGGCGTAGCTGCTCGGTGGGGTCGGTTTGTGCTTCTCGTGACCAAGCTCACGTAAGGTATTGATAAGCTCGTCGTGCCTGAGATGATCGCAAGCGATATTGTTGTGGCGAGCGATGACGTATCCTTGAATCATGTGTTTGAGGTGCATCGCATCTTGGCGAAGGAACTTGTTTATCATGAAGTGATCATCAGAGCTCAGTACCCTCGTGGCGATAGTAATCGAGCCAAAGAATGGGCCAACAGCAGCTGACACATTGAGGATATCCTCTATGCGAATGCTCATGACGTCTTCCGAAAAGAAGAAAGTACGACGGATTACAGTCAGCTTCGTCCGATCGAGTATGATCGTATCAGGAAAAAGTGTGAGGGGAAATACTGTCGTCGCTTTTGCCAGCACTTCATTCGATCGGTCGATCATCGAACCGATCTCTTTCATGTCGTTTACTGGAGGATGGTGCAAGTTTTGTAGTGAGCTAATAAATTGCGAGGTGACAGCATTATAGACAGGCTGCTGTGTCGACGCAGGCAATAGAAAAAGGCCCCGTGTAGCAACGCGACCTATTGTTGAATATAGCTTTCTAATAAACTCCACGTCTTGTAAGCGATTTGCTGCTCCGAAGTTACTGTTTATGACAAATGTATCGTCATTCATTGCGTACCTCCTCGCTTGTACCTCTATTATAGCGCAAAAATGTAAAAAAAGCTACTATTTTCGTTGTAGTATTATCATCAGGACTCATCTGTTATACGATGTTTTTTTGTCAAAATTCATCGTATATTGCTTGACTAGTATATTTACATGTGATAAGCAGTAAAATTCGCTCGCACCGAGATATTTGCTATACTAGCTAGTGCTGGCGGACCTAGGGGCGTCGTATAGTGGTTAATACAGAGGTCTCCAAAACCTCAAACTACAGTTCGATTCTGTACGCCCCTGCCAAGA
>CAZIEB010000036.1:902-4762 GCA_964538665.1 uncultured Candidatus Saccharibacteria bacterium | reverse complement strand
GAATTTACCGAGCAACTCAGCGCAATGGAGCAGCAGCTTGCTCGTCTCAAAAAAGACTTATTGTTCCAGGGAAAATATGACGACCACAATGCGATTCTCAAACTAAGTGCTGGCGCTGGCGGCACCGACGCGCAGGATTGGTGCGAAATGCTTGAGCGAATGTACGTGCGCTGGGCAGAAAAGGCTGGCTATCAGACGGAACTTATCGAGCGTAATAGCGGTGAAGAGGCGGGTATCAAATCAGCGCTCTACAGCGTGAGCGGTCCATATTTGTATGGCAAGTTGCGCTCCGAGCACGGCGTGCATCGACTGGTGCGACTAAGCCCGTTCAATTCTGACAACTTGCGTCAAACGAGTTTTGCGCTCGTTGAGATTATGCCAGAAATTGATACACCCGACGAAGTTGCGATAGATGATAAAGATCTCAAAGTTGATGTCTATCGGGCAGGTGGCCACGGCGGCCAGAGCGTCAATACGACCGATAGTGCAGTTCGTATCACGCACATCCCGACCGGTATAGTCGTCGCCATCCAAAACGAGCGTTCGCAGCTCCAAAACAAAGCCGCGGCCATGAAAATTCTCCGCGGTAAATTAGCCCAAATGCAGCTCGAGCAGCACGCCGAAACGCTGGCCGATCTTCGGAGCGGTGAAAGTGCGAGTTGGGGTGCACAAATCCGCAATTACGTGCTTCATCCGTATCAGCTTGTCAAAGACACTCGCACAAAATATGAAGAAAAGGATACCCAGTCGGTGCTCGATGGCAAAATCGATGGGTTTATCGATGCGTACCTCGATCATACTGCGCAGGCATAATCTCAGGGCGTAACAAGGTACTGCCTCTGATAATTTGGTAATGGTTTTATCTCAAAAACAGCACCACTTGTTGTATAATAGATACAGTAATGATCTTACTCGACAGAGTCACGAAGACGTATGGAAAGGAGAGTACGCCAGCTTTGAGCCGTATATCTCTTCATATAGAACCAAAAGAATTCGTCATACTTGTCGGTACCTCTGGCGCGGGTAAATCAACCCTTCTCAAGCTATTGACGCGTGAAGAAAAGCCGACCAGCGGCAAGATTGTCGTCGGCGGCATTGATTATGACACCCTCAAAGATCGCCATGTACCGTTGTTGCGTCGCAAAATCGGCGTGGTGTTCCAAGACTTTAAACTCTTGCCACAACGAACCGTGTTCGAAAACATCGCATTTGCACTCGAGATTGCCGGTATGACAAACCGCGAGATCAAATCCACCGTACCAAAAGTCATCGAACTTGTCGGTCTCAAGGGCAAAGAGGGCAATTATCCACGTGAGCTGTCAGGCGGTGAGCGTCAGCGTGTTGCGATTGCGCGCGCCGTCGTGCGTCAGCCAAAGATTCTTATCGCAGATGAGCCAACCGGAAACCTTGACCCAAAACACTCCTGGGATATTGTGCGGTTGCTCGAAAAAATCAATCGTTACGGTACGACTGTGTTGCTCACGACCCACAACGTTGAGATTGTGAACGAACTAAAGCGACGTGTGATTACACTCGATCATGGGAAGATTACTTCTGACGTTGCCTCGGGAGGGTACAAGCAATAATGGCCAAATCACCAACATCCTCTCAGGCGCCGCGGACGCGGTTGCGCGACAACAAAAAGCTCCGCCGTAAATATCTGACATGGCTACGAATGATGCGCTATGGCGTCAACAACTTTACTCGAAATACGTGGTTGACGACGGCGGCGACCGCTGTCATGACAATTACGCTGCTGATTGTGTTTACGACGATTACGGCACGAACGATGCTCAATGATACCGTGACTGACTTGCGGCAAAACATCAACTTATCGATCTTTTTGCGCAATGACATTCCTGATCGCACTGTTCGTGAACTACGCGACAGGCTTGAAGACACCGACAATGTGACTCGGGTGAGTTTCTTATCGAGTGAGCAGGGGCGACAAAACTATATTGAGCAAGAAATCGACCCAAATGACACTGAGGCGCTCCAAACACTTGCCGAAAGTGGCGTGACGTTCCCGGCCAAGTTTGATATCAACGTCGAAGACCCGAGTAGTCTCGCGTCGATTGAGTCATTGATACAGGACGATGAATTGTTTACCCGAAATCTCCTCGAAGGTGCGCCGCATCTAGACTCTGACCGTCGATCTGCGATCGGTACTATCAGCAGTTGGGCTGATACCGCAGAGAGGGCGGGGCTTATCGCAACGATAGTGTTCGTCGCAATTTCTATGCTGATTGTCTTTAACACGATTCGTATGGCCATATTTAACCGCCGCGACGAGATCGAGATGATGAAGCTTATCGGTGCTGATAAGAGTTTTATCCGAGGACCGTTCGTTGTCGAGGCTGTCATGTACGGCTTTATTGCGGCAATTTTTGCGACTGCACTCGGATATTTTGGGCTGGCAACATTCAATGAACAGATTGCAGGGTATGGAATTGTCGTCGATAGCGTCATGCAGACGCTCACCGTGCGAGCGCCTTTGGTGCTGCTGGCGATGATTGTGCTGGGAGCGCTGATAGGTATAATTTCATCACGGCTCGCCGTGCGTAGATATTTGAGAGTGTAAAGAGTAATAGATGATAAAGAGGTATATTGAAAAGGTTTTTTAGTGCGCGAGGAAAAAAGAATAACCACAAGTCTATTGACATGAGGTGGTATGATATGATATTATGGAATAAATCACCTAAAACACACACATCCACCATGAGAAGACTACGCGCCACCACAGTCAAAACGATGCTCGCAATCGCAGTTCTGGTAACTGCAGGGCTTTTTGCTGTCCCACAGGTGTTTGCGGATAGGTTCGAAGAGCAGATTACTGCAATCCAAAACGAGATTGGTGGCTACCAAGATCGCGCCAACCAACTTGCGGCGCAGGCTGATACACTTCAGCGTGCACTCGCTGTGATTACCAACGAAAAGAACATCTTGCAGGGTCAGATAGACCTCAATCAAGCGAAACTCAACCAACTCAACCAAGAGATTACGGCAAACGAAGAAAAACTCGAGCGACAAAAACGCACGCTCAACAAGACAATTGTCCAGATTTATGCCAACGGCGATACAAGCCCGATCGTGATGCTTGCAAGTAGCAAAAACGTCGGTGAATACGTCACCGCTCAGGCGGTTCGTGGTTCGGTACGTGACCAGATGAATACTGCCATGGAAGAGGTCAAAAAACTCAAAGCACTGCTCGCAGAACAAAAAGTCGAAGTCGAGAGAGTGCTTGCCGACCAAAACAATCAGCGCGAAGCGCTCGTCGCCAAAGAAAGCGAGCAGGCAAATCTCGTATCGCGTACTCGCGGCGAAGAAGCGGCATACCAGAGTTTGATACAGACCAAAAACAGCGAAATTGAGAGTCTCCGCGAACAACAGCGACTTGCCAACGCGCGCTTCATCGCTGGTACCGGTCCTGCTTGTGGTGGTGGGTACCCTGGAAGTGAATCAGGCCCTTGGGGCGCCTGGGGCTGTAACTATCCATTAGATTACAGTGTTGACTCATGGGGAATGTACAACCGTCAGTGCGTGAGCTATACCGCATTCAAAGTCGCTGCGTCTGGTCGCCACATGCCGTACTGGGGTGGCAAAGGAAACGCACACGAATGGGATGACAACGCACGAGCTGCAGGTATTCCAGTTGATGGCAGCCCGCAAGTCGGCGATGTCGCCATCAGTAACGCAGGGTACTATGGACACGCCATGTATGTCGAGTCAGTCAATCCAGGTGGCAGTATCACAGTTAGCCAGTACAACGCAGACTGGCAGGGTACTTACAGTGTCGTCACGATTTCTCCCGCTGGCTTGAGTTTCATACACTTCCCATAAGACTTATAAAGCATCGATCA
>CAZIEB010000036.1:0-892 GCA_964538665.1 uncultured Candidatus Saccharibacteria bacterium | reverse complement strand
CATCGATCATAACGGTCAATGACTTCATATGCCCCGAGACGTCAGTAGTTTGCTATAATAATGCTAATGAATCATCAAAGTTCACAACCGCAGCATTCAGGCCGCGGGTCTCGGCCGCGGGTATCCTTTTCGAGGGTGCTCGTGATTATCTTGATTGTAGCTGTTGCGTTTATTGCCGGTACTCGTTCTCAAGAGTTGTCTGACAGGTTGTTCGGGCGGTCCGACTCTTCACTCGATCTATCGTCGGTGCAGGCGCTCTATCGAGAACTCGCCAACAGCTTTGACGGTGAACTCAACCAAGCTGAGCTTATCGAAGGCGCCAAACGTGGTTTGGTCGATGCAGTCGGCGACCCATACACCGTATACTTCACGGCTGAAGAGACACAAGAATTCCTCAACGACCTCGAGGGTACATTTGAAGGTATCGGGGCAGAACTCGGCAAGCGCGAGAGTGATTTGACGATAATTAGTACGATTGATGGCAGCCCGGCAAAAGCAGCTGGTCTGCAGGCAAATGATGTCATATTGATGGTCAATGATGAGCCAACCACAGGATGGTCGGTCGAAGAAGCTGTCACTAATATTCGCGGCGAAAAAGGGACTTCGGTCAAACTCACCGTTCGTCGCAGTGGCGCAGATAGGCCGCTTGATATCACGGTAGTACGCGATACTATCACCGACCCAAGCGTCAAAAGTGAGATTACGGCTGACAACATCGGGATACTGCGTATCACACGGTTTGGCCAGTCTGACACGGTTCAGCTCGCTCGGCAGGTAGCTCGAGAGTTTGTCGAAAAAGATGTCCAAGGTATAGTCCTAGACCTCCGTGGCAACGGTGGGGGCTATCTAGAGGCGTCACAGGACATTGCAAGTCTCTGGCTAAGTGATGAAG
>CAZIEB010000035.1:0-4782 GCA_964538665.1 uncultured Candidatus Saccharibacteria bacterium | reverse complement strand
CCTTTGATCTTGTAACTTGAGACGACTTCATGCTCGGCGGACATCTCTTTGAGAAATTCATCAATCGGGTTTTGTGGAACTTCGTACGTAATCGCAGGATCTGCGTAATGCGTCGGAATCACGACCTTGGGCTCTAGCTGCTTCACGACGCCAGCTGCCTGATGAGCGTCCATCGTGTAGCCATTGCCACCAACTGGTAGTATTGCAATATCGACAACACCAATTTTTTCTAATTCATCTTCGGTAAGCGGCACACGTACGTGCCCGACAACTACTATGGTTACCCCTTCAAGTACCACGCGGTATATTGTGGCGTTTTTTTCATCATTTAGGGCAATCATACTGGTGCTAGCAACACCTTTTATAGATACCCCTCGCACTTCGTACTCACCCGGTCCGTCAATACACATTGTTGCCGCAGCCTCTGGGTTCCAGCCTCGTTGAGTCGCAAGGTAGACACCATCCTTGGCGTTGATATCTTTGAGTCCAAGCTTGGAGAGTGCGCCGTCGATTACGACAGTCTCTTTTTTGATTGCGAATTCGACACAATTGCCGCCACGATAGGTAATTTCCATTTGTAGTTCCTCCTTATGAATCGCTTAATATATTGTCTGAGTCAGCGATTACTGTGTATTTACCTGATGTTATTGATACTACGAACTTGTCTCGAATGCTCAGCCGGTAGTAGAAGTCTTGGTACGGCATGACCGCAAAGTTGAGACTTCGATTTTCTTCCTCTTCGAGCTCCTTGATAAATTTTTTTGCCTGTGTCTTGTTGATATCGCCAACTATCAGGACGTCGACATCACTTGTAGATCCTTTGACCAGGCTTCCCGCAAACAGGAGCACACGAACATCGCCGAGCGGTTTGAGGCGCTTAGGCCAGTCATTCGTATCTACTTTTGCTTCAACCGATGCATTGCCACTCGAAGCGGCATCTGAAAATATCTCGTGGAGCGGCTTGAAGTGCGGGTAGTCTTGATTGATTTCGTAGTACAAGCGGTTGTTGCTGGTTTCGCTCTTGATAATCCCAATACTGAGCATATTGGCCAGCTCGCGTCGAACAGAATTGATCTGTTCATCGATTTTTCGTGTAATTTCTCGTACATAAAAAGCCCTGTTTGGGTTGTTCAGAAATAAGTGCAATAGTTTTACTCGCGTTTTTGAACCAAATAATGCGTCAATCACTGGTCGTTTTCCCTCTCTAATTCGAATACTATTCTAGCACAGACACGAAATAGGTGCGAGCCTCGTCGATGCCCATCCACTGCACAAATGGCAATCGTTTGAGCCATGTCACTTGCCGTTTTGCAAGTTGGCGATCTTTTATGACGAATTGTTCTTTAGCTTCATCGATGGTCATCGAGCCTTCGATGACCTGCCGAACCAATGGATAGATGTTGCCGCTCATGCTTTCGTGGCCCCACCCGTAGGCCGCCATAAGCGCGTTGGCTTCATCAATGATTGGCGCCGAAAACATGTCATCGGCACGAGCTCGTATGCGTACATCAAGCTCCGCTTTCTCTGTAGCTATTGCAACAACATTATCGAGCGGAAGAGCATTTTTACCTCTCTCCATGTGTGCCCCGTTTCGCTCCAACGACCGTATCAAGTGCCGCTTGTTATCGTGGTTATGCGGCAGTGAAATCCGTCGACTTTTTAACATCGCCTGTAACTCCGCAACTGTCATTGCTTCGAGGTTTTTCCGTGATTGCAGGTCGGCCTCGGCGTACTGATAGTCGAGTAATAGCCCTTCAATATATAGGCCGGTTCCGCCCACCACAAACGGTACTTTGCCTCTGCGCCAAATATCCGTAATAGCCTCTCGAGCCAGACGTTGAAAATCAGCAGCCGTAAATCGCTGGTCTGGGTTCACAATATCGAGAAGATGATGCGGTACTCGCGCCCGGTCTTCTTTGGTCGGCTTGGCCGTCCCAATATCCATGCCCCGATACACCGTCCGGGAATCTGCACAGATTATTTCGCCATCATAGCGCTCTGCTAGCTCAAGTGCCAGCGCACTCTTACCGCTGGCGGTCGGACCAGCAATCACGATAATTGGATGGCGGAGATTGGATGGTGGAGATTGGTTCACTGCAGCGGCCTCCAACGAAGTTGCTCAAAATTACGTATGCGATAGTCCTCAACCTCTATGTTCTCGGCTTGGAGTGCCTGGGCATGGCCTTGTTTGCCACCATAATACCCGCTGGCACAGTCACCGTTTCGATTGACGACACGATGCCACGGTAGATCTGTCGGACCAAAGTGAGCGATACCGCCGACCTGTCGAGCTGCCCCTGGATGACCCGCATATGCCGCAATATCCCCATACGTCATCACCCTGCCCTCAGGTATCATGCGTACGGTCGCATAGACATCATCATGAAACTGGCTCATATGGCACCTACAGGGAAGACTTACTCGCCCGTGCCTTGATTTCGTGAGCAAGACTCTCGAGGAACTGCTCGACCTCGTACTCGCGCTCAACATCACCAAGAACGGCAATATCCGCACGCACCCGCGGCTTGAGGCGCCCCGTCTGGACCTCTTTGTCGCCGATTACAAGAGCATACGGCACCTTCCAGACTTCAGATTCACGAATTTTCTTGCCTACTGACTGGTTGTCATCATCGACTGTGACCCTAATGCCCTTTTCTCTCGCCGCAGCCATAAGTTTCTGCACAAAGGCCTGCACCTCATCGGTTGTCTTGACTTGAATGATACGAAGCTGCTCAGGGGCCAGCCATAATGGGAATCGACCAGCGTAATGCTCGATCAAAAAAGCCATAAATCGCTCGTGGACCGACAATGGCGCACGGTGAATCACAAACACATCGTTGTTTTCTTCGCCGCCCGCATCAATATAGCTCAGCCCGAAGCGAGTTTTTGCCGCAAAATCAAGCTGAATCGTCGACATCGTCTCCTCTCGCCCAACTACTGAGGTGAACTGTACATCGACCTTTGGTCCATAGAACGCCGCTTCATCGTCGACTTCTCTAAACGTCATGTTCTCTTCTACGAGAACCTCTCTGATTACATCTTGTGTAAATTCCCAGTTTTCCGGTTCATTGATGTACTTATTGGTATGATTTGGGGACCATTTTGAGAGACGGAACCAATAGTCTTCGAGCCTGAATATCGCAAAATACTCCTTGGTCAAATCCAGTACCGCCTTGAACTCAGCTTTAATCTGATCCTTGGTGCAATAAATATGTGCGTCATTCATTGCCATACCCCGTACGCGCAACAATCCAGCAAGAGTACCCGATAGCTCATTGCGATACACCGTCCCGTATTCAGCGAAGCGAAGTGGCATCTCTCGGTAACTACGCCGTTTGTACTGGAACACACGGTGGTGGTGCGGACAGTTCATCGCCTTGAGATAATATGTCCCGTCATCCATCACCATACCTGGATACATGTCTTCTTTGTAGTACGGCAGATGTCCTGATTTGAGAAACAACTCTTCTTTGGCGATGTTTGGTGTTACGATTCGCTGGTAGTCATACTCTGCTTCTTTTTCGCGAACAAGCGCTTCAATCTCGTCGCGCACTATTGTGCCATTTGGCAACCAGGTAATCAACCCCTTGCCGCTCAGCTCATCAATATAGAACAGCTCCAAATCCTGCCCGAGTTTACGGTGGTCACGTTTTTTGGCCTCCTCAAGGTGCTCAAGATGCTTGTCCAGCTCGCTTTGCTCCTGAAATGCCACGCCATAGAGTCGTTGCATTTGGGCGTTGTCACTCTTACCACGCCAGTATGCACCTGCCACTCGCATGAGCTTAAATACTCCAACACTCCCTGTTGTGGTCGCGTGAGGCCCTCGGCATAGATCAGTAAAATCACCGTCGGTATAAAATGACACTTTTTCGACAACACCCTTACCATCTGCCGCAAGCCCTAGCTCAGCGCTATCGAGCTCACTCGCGACAGTCGTACCTGCACGTTTGAGGTCATTGAGCAGCTCGAGCTTGTATGGCTGGTTAGATGTAGTGGCCCACTCGATAGCTTCGTCGATTGGCATCTCACTTTGCTCAAACGGGTAATTTTCTTCCACGATTTTGCGCATCTCAGCTTCTATACGAGGAAAATCATCTTCGGATATCTTGGTTTCACCGAGATCAATATCGTAGTAAAAACCATTTTCGACGACGGGGCCAACACCAAATTTGGCCTCAGGCCAAAGCCGCTGGACTGCTTGGGCCATGATATGTGCGAGGCTGTGCCGCATTGCATAGAGTTGTTGATCATCCATAATTTACTCCTTTCATTATAAAAACACGCTATACGAGGCTTAGATAGTCTCTAGCGTGCTTCGGTCCGCCAGCTGGCGGAGGTTCCACCTCAGCATTTACTATTGCCGCATTTATTTTCGCTATCTGCGACCGCTCCAGCGTGCTCGGCGGGTGGTTAGTCCGCGTCATTGCTTACTATAAGAGTATCACATAATTGCATCTGTCATCTGTTTTTGCTATCATCTACACTGTACTTCAAGGGCGATTAGCTTATTTGGGGAGCCTTCAGCGCAATAATAGCGTTGTCCTCTAGCCAAATGAATGGACAGCTTGGCTGCCTGTCGTACTTTATAAACATTTTCGGGCGATTAGCTCATTTGGCTAGAGCGTAGCATTGACGTTGCTAAGGTGATAGGTTCGAATCCTATATCGCCCACCAATAAAAACGGTCCAGTAGTCCTGGGCTATTTTTATTTCTCTCACTATCACCCATTTAAAGCATAGCCACTTTGTAGTAGAATAAGACGGAATAACTAATAGGTGTGAG
>CAZIEB010000034.1:0-4944 GCA_964538665.1 uncultured Candidatus Saccharibacteria bacterium | reverse complement strand
GTGAATTTGCCATAGTACCAAAAAATAATGAGATTAGATTTGGTATGACTGCAGTTAAAGGAGTTGGCACGAATGCTGTCGAAGAGATTTTGCGGACTCGTGATGAAGCAGGGCAGTTCACGTCAATTTCTGATTTCGCAAGACGAGTCACTACAGCCCGGTTCAATAAACGCGCTTGGGAATCTTTAATAAAATCAGGAGGCTTTGATTCACTCGGTGACCGATCCGAACTTTTGTACAATCTTGATATGATCACAGCATATGCATCAAAATCACAAAAGGATGCAGCAAGTAATCAAGCTGATTTATTTGGCGGGCTAGGAGACGCAGTCGCGGCACCAGATTTAACTCTCGATTCAGCACCGCAGCAGTATCATGACCGTGAAATGTTGCAATGGGAGAGGGAGCTGCTTGGGCTGTACCTCAGTGCACACCCCCTTGATAAATATGATGATTATTTTGCAGAGCAAACACTACCGATTATCGAAATTACAGAAGATCATGACGGCAAAAAAGTGACAATAGGTGGAGTAGTATCAACGACCAGAACTATAGTGACTAAAAATGGTAGCAAAATGGCATTCGTAGGGCTTGAAGACAAATCAGGTGAAATAGAAGTTATTGTGTTCCCAAGCGCGTTCGAAGAGATGAAAACAGAATTACGGCAAGATATGGTCATAAAAATCGAAGGCAAGGTATCGTGTACCGACAAAAATGGTGCTCCAACAGGCGAGATTAAATTACTAGCTGAATCAATTGTTGAGATTACCAATCAAGAACTTGATGACTATACTAGTACTGGCCAAAAGATGAAGGCACCCAAAAAACGCCGCGCGAAACCTACCGTGGCTACTCAGTCCAGCCAGCCTCGCTCATACACGCCAGTAGAGGAGACGGTTAAAAAAATTTACGTCCACGTCGATGATCCGACTGATCATGGAAAATTACTACGACTGAAACAAATATTTAATCTGCATCCGGGGCAATCAGAGGTAATTTTAGTGCTCGGTGCAGATAAAAAATCAGCGCTACGTATGCCTTTTCGGGCACATGCGAATGACGAGCTGCTAGGTGAAGTCGCGGGCCTCTACAGTGAAAAGCAGATAAAATACGTATAAGACGGATGTCTACTGTAAGTACGCCGCAGTAGTGGTCAAGATTAGGGTGAGAGCGATAGTTAGCGTAACTGCATCAAATGTTGGGTGAGCAAGCACAAAATGTTCACCGGTACTAAAGGCGTGCCGCACAATTGGCCGGTGCGTGAGCGCAAAACCAAGTGCCGCAACAAGTGTCATTGTGAGGCTTACTAGCGCGACGCCTGGTATAGTGCCGCTTCGTAATTGCTCGAAGACAGAGACCGCCCTCGTTGCGCCGGTTGTGATAGGAACGACAGGAGCTGCCGACTCTTCGGACTGATTTTCTTGCGCTTCCTCGCTGGGTGCAGCTTCTGACGTATCATTTATTGTGTCAGTTGGCTCAGATGAATCTGTAGGGGCGGGTGCATTCCCTGACGTTGGCGGTTGCGATGCCGTACTGCTTGGTAGCGATGAAGGTGCTGGTGATGGCTCTGGCGCTGGTGGCGGCGGTGGCGGCGGAGCTGGCGCTGCCACTGGCGTCGCATAGTGGGCGACGACGATAGTGTTTTGGCCGCCCTGAAAACTAGGAGCATTGACTATCCCAAAACCGACATCAATATACTGCCCTAAAATATTTGCTCTGTGCCCAGGGCTATTCATCCATCCTTGGTTTACTGCATAGCTTGTATCAAATCCATATGCGAGATTCTCGCCGGCATTCGTATAGCTATACCCGGCAGCACCAAAAAAATACCATGGCTGCGTACCGTCTGGTGCGACATGTGCCCAATAGTCGTTGTCAGCCATATGCTGTGCTTTCGCTTGTGCTGAATTGTTCAGTGCACCGTTAAGCGTCAACGGGGCCAGCCCATTAGCTGCTCGCGATGCATTGGCGGCAGCGTGCAATTCTCCTCGACTCATACTCGTTGCATATGCGAGCACCTGTTGTCGTGTGAGTGACGGGAGTGCAGTCGCGTCAATTTTTACAAGTGTTACCGCAACAAGAACTACGACTAATAACATCAGTCGTATCAGGTGAATATGGGTATGTCGTGTTTGTTTCATTGAGAGCGATTCCGCTTATGAAATAGTATACTACTTCACGCGTAGTTGATACAAGGCTATACCGGTCGCGACACTGACATTATATGACTCTTTTTGGCCGTACATGGGAATTTCTAGTATCGTGTCGCAACGCGCGAGCATATCAAGAGGTATACCATACCGTTCTTCGCCAATAAGTAACGCAATGTTCGAATGTGAACTGTATTCTGACAGTACGAGAGCGTTTGGCGCCTGCTCCAGGGCGGCAATGTGATAACCTTGTTGTCTTAGCGCCTCTATAGGAGGTACATCGTAGTGCTCATACGGGACGTGCTCTTCCGCCCCTAGAGCTGTTTTATGTATCTGGGCAGTGAGTCGATTGCTAATATGGGGCAGCCGAGTATCGTTGGCCAGTTTCGGATACGGAGAATATCCGGTTAGGAGCAGCTTTTCTACCCCAAACCCTTCAGCGGTTCTAAAAATAGAACCAATGTTATGAGTTGAGCGAATATTATGCGCGATGACAATAATTTTTTGAATGACTACACTATAACATAGCGTGCTCTTGCTCTGCTATAATGATGGTTATGGCTACAAGAGACCAGGCACAATTCCGCGACGAAGAAGAAAAAAGTACGAAACATAGAGCGGTACTACTAAACGTCGGCTATATTGACACACGTGGAGCCACCGACACGATGGAGTTGGTGCACGATGTTATTTCGGTTGATGAAATGCACAGAGGCAAGCTAATCCCACTGCGCGAAGGCAATGATCATCAATCAGCGGCATTTGCGATAACTTCAGCTACTCCACAGTCAGTCATCAAAGAAGTTGAACGCAAGTATGCCGATAAAATGATCCGTACAGAGCTATTTTTGATTAGCAAATCAGGCTATGACGAAATGATGCTTCGATACGATCCACCTGAGCCAATCCACTATGAAGATGTGGTAATTGCAAAGGAGGGTGACAGCGAGACGCTACAGCAAGTCTCAGATATCCTAGAGTCGGTTAATTCTGATGATATATTGACATACCTTATCGACCAGGCAGACAAGTTGAGCGCCAGCGATATTCATATTGAGAATCAAAGAGAATATGTCCGAATACGGTTTCGTGTCAACGGTGTCCTTCACCCAGTAGCGAGAGTATCCCACCAAAAGTATCGAGTTATTATAGCGTCGATAGCGTCCCGTTCGAATCTATCGACAGCAAGTACTGATGCGCAAGCCGGCCGTTTGTCACAAGAGGCGAGTGACGATCCGAGTCGAATCATCAATATGCGTATTGAAACAGTTCCGACTACCTACGGCCAAGATGCAGTAATCAGGTTGTTCCAGTTCGACGAGGCACACTTGACTATCTCTAACCTCGGTCTAGACGATACGCGGCGGGCTATACTTGATGAAATCGTCACCCATCCTCATGGCATGTTGATGATGGTCGGACCGACTGGCTCCGGTAAAAGCTCAACGCTATATAGTATTATTAATGCAATCAATAGTCCGAGCATCAAAGTTCTCTCACTTGAAGATCCAGTTGAGATGATTATACCGGGAGTCAGCCAAATACCGGTGAACACTATGCAGGGCGATAGTTTTGCGGAAAAGCTTCGTGCGGTATTGCGTCTTGACCCTGACGTAGTGATGATTGGTGAGATTAGGGATGCTGATACTGCCAAAACGGCGATTCAAGCTTCAATTACGGGGCATCTAGTGCTGACGTCATTCCATGCGTCTAGCTCGGCAGCTGCTTTTGCGCGTATGGTCGATATGATAGGCCAAAACCCAATCTTTTCGAATGCGATTCGAGTTGTCATGTCGCAGCGGCTTGTCCGTCGTCTTGATGATGAGACAAAAAAGCCATACAAGCCAGATGAGACGACCAAGCGTTGGATAAAAGACCAAATTGGGACATTGCCGGACGGTGTCGAAATGCCCGATCTCGACAATGTGACGCTCTACACACCAGGCTCGAGACCAGAGTTCCCATTCGGATATGTCACGCGAACAATGATAACCGAACAACTACTCATCACCGAGGATTTGCAGAAATTTATCCGGGGTGATCTAAATGAAATCAGCGTAAAAGATATCGAACGTGTCGCCAATCAAAATGGCATGCTGACGATGATGCAAGATGGCCTACTAAAAGTTCTCAGGGGCGAAACAACACTCGAGGAAATCAACCGAGTACTTTAGCGTTTTTTGTCACTATAGCTTCAGAGTCCCACAGACTATTTCTAAAAATTATCGAATTGTTTCAGCGACCGCCGGGACAAGGCGCTCATCGAATACCGATGGAATAATAGAATCAGCGGTCGGCGACTCTATGAGGTTGGCAATAGCTTCCGCGGCAGCAAGTTTGTGGGAATCGGTGATTTGCTGTACGCCATGATCTAACGCGCCTCGGAATATCCCGGGGAAGGCGAGTGCGTTATTTATTTGATTGGGAAAATCGCTTCTACCTGTCGCCACCACCGCAGCACCAGCGAGCTTCGCTTGGTCGGGCATTATTTCTGGGATTGGGTTGGCAAGTGCAAATATGACAGGACTGTCCGCCATTGTTGTAACCATTTCTGGCGTGAGGAGGTTTGGCTTACTGACACCAATGAACACGTCTGCCCCTGAGATTACATCCGAGAGTGAGCCATCGCGGGATGAATCTACGAACGCGAGTAGATTCTTTTTTTCTTGATTGAGATCGTTGCGGCGCTGTGTTATGACGCCCTTACTATCAACTGCTTGTATCGCGCCGACACCATACTGGTGGAGCAGTTTGATAATTGCTGTCCCCGCTGCGCCAGCTCCAATTGTGACGA
>CAZIEB010000033.1:0-5822 GCA_964538665.1 uncultured Candidatus Saccharibacteria bacterium | reverse complement strand
TGGGTAAAATACGGGCCATCTGATTTTAATATCTGTATCCGACGCAATGACTCCCGGGATGCTATTACAAAGTACACTTCTGAGAATAAACAGCTTGTCGTTGACTATATAATCACAGCAAAAAACAACGTATATGCAAAAGACGTATCAATTGCTCTAGAACCTGATAGCGGCCGCAAGTTGGACACTAAGGTAGATGCCTTTAATGCAAATCAGTTCTTTGAACTTGGTGCCCAGTACACACTTCCTGACGGTCTCGCCATTGGTGCGCCTGGTCCTGTTTACACGTCCGAGCATTCTCAAAACTACACACCATTTCATAAGAGTGAACTAGGCGGCAATATCAATACTGGTATCGAACGTAAAGGAAATCTATACACTGACATTCGTAATTCCGAGAGTAGTATCGACCTCAAGATAACGTATCATGGCCAGACGCGCATAGTTCGCATTACGCAATAATATCGCTACATACTTTCATGCTATAACTGACTTTATCTATATTCCAATATATCGCCAGGTTGGCAATCAAGTGCTTTGCAGATGGTCTCCAGGGTCGAAAAACGGATTGCTTTTGCCTTTCCGTTTTTCAATACGGAAATGTTAGCCATGGTAATGCCGACCTTTTCCGCTAGCTCAGTCACACTCATTTTCCGCTTTGCTAGCATTACGTCTATGTTGATAACGATTGCCATCATTATACCGTTAAGTCGTTCTCGGACTTTATATCTACCGCACTTTGCAACGTCTTTCGAAAGACAGCCGCCGCCGTGCCAATAACAATAGAGGCAAATATTGCAACATTTCCAAGCATAATTGCTCCCGCAGCATCTTCACTGTTACTGAGTGAGGCAATTTTAAGATAGACAATTGCCGCCACTACCGCACCAGCCGTTATAAACGCACAATATTTTATAACTTTTAGAGTATGTACAGCCTTTTGCGAAAACACTTTATCACGCCCAATAAGCCCGAGTAGTTTGAATGCTTGAAACAATGCCACAAAAAACGGTAGAGACGCAACATAGACATACGCCAAGAATGGATCGGTAAAATATATCTGAAAAAGGCTGGCATTTGTGTTTCTACCCTCAAGATGAGGTTCGAGCAGCATAAGAGCAAGAGCCGCGATACCGATAAGCACAATGACTGCTTGGAGAAATATGATTGAACTTCGCTTTATTGTCTGGTTGCTCTGTTTTTTCATAGTGTTCACTATAATTTAGTATTTATCGTTTGTCAATATATTTTTATCGAACAGCAGTATACTATTGCGGCATTCATGTAACGCTGAGAGTAGTATCTAACCCAAGATATTCTATATGGATTGACTCTCACGGTTCGTTAGAAGAATATTGCTATTCAGCATGTATTTAATGTATACTAAAACCATAAAGTATGAAATGTCATACAAAAAGGAGTAGCATGAACGATTTGAAATTTTGGGGATCGGCAACTGTTGGCACAAAAGGCCAATTCGTCATCCCTGCAGAAGCACGCGAAAAACTTGGTATTCAAGAAGGCGACAAGATTCTTATCTTGTCAGCACCCGGCCAATCCGGGTTTATTGCTGTGAAGCCAGAAGTATTAGAAGCACATATGCAGCGTGCCACCAGTAGCATCGCCACAGTATTGAGTGAAAGCAAGGAAGAAACAAAATAATGTCTGCTATCGGGACAAAGCAGCTAAGCAAAACATACGGTAGGGGCGACGCCATATTCACTGCACTGCATGATGTTACGATTGATATTAAAGCCGGTGAGAAAGTGGCTATCATCGGTAAGAGCGGCTCGGGCAAAAGTACGCTCATGCATCTATTGGCGCTACTGGATTCTCCAACCAGTGGCACGGTACGTGTACACGGCAAAGACGCGACAAGTTTAAGTGCACGTCAGCTTGATAAACTTCGCAATCGCGAATTTGGGTTTGTATTTCAGCAATTTTTCCTCAATGGCAATGACACCGTACTGAATAATGTCATTCTCCCGCTCAAAATTGCTGGTATCGGTGTCAAAGAGCGCAACCGTCGAGGGCTTGAAGCGCTAAAATCGGTCGAGCTCGAAGACAAGGCGAATAGCAAAGCCAACAATCTGAGTGGTGGTCAAAAGCAGCGAGTCGTTATTGCCAGAGCGCTAGTTAATAACCCAAAAATTATTTTTGCCGATGAACCAACCGGTAATCTCGATAGCAAGACTGGCGACAAAATTGAGGAACTCCTTTTTAAATTGAATGAAGAGCAGGGCATTACCCTCATCGTCGTGACGCACGATGATGATCTTGCAAAACGATTTGACCGCCAGATTTTCATTAAGGATGGGCACGTAGAAAAGGAGACTGCATAATGAAACTCATTGATATTCTGCGTACAGCCAACTCTAATCTGTTGCGCAGCAAAACCCGCACCATCCTGACAATTATTTCGATATTTATCGGAGCGTTTACTATCACACTTACGGTTGGTATCACTTCTGGTGTATCATCGTATATTGATGCGCAAGTAGGCAGTATCGGCGCAACAGATGTACTCCTTATTCAACCGAAAGTCGAGCTGCAAACCGGCAGCGGGCCACAAAAATATAACCCTGAGAAAAAGGCCGCCAATGCGCAGTCAGCACTTCTTGGTTCGACATTTGACACCGCCGATATCGAACGGCTTTCGAAGCAACCCGGTATTCATGATGTCAAACCAATGCGCCTTGTTGCTATCGAGTACGCTGTAGGTCCAAACAACGAAAAGTATCAACTCAATGCCCAGCCAATCATCAGTAGCATGAATATCAGTCTTGTGGCTGGCAGTAAACCCAGTAACGCTTCCTCTACGCCACAGGTATTACTCCCAGTTGAGTACGTCTCGGCATTTGGCTTTGGCTCTAGCGATGAGGCGGTTGGCAAAACATTGACAATCGCCAGTAAAACACCGGCCGGTGAGATCATGACGACCAAAGCAACTGTCAGTGGTGTCCAAGAAAAGTCATTGTTCTCCCAAGGTAGCGCATCAGTCAATGGAGCATTAACAGACGACTTATTTGCTGCTCAATCTAGGGGCTTGCCACCTGAAGTATCAGACCGTTTCATGGGAGCTTATGCCCAGTTTGACGATAGTATTTCAAGCGAAAAGTTACAAACTATCAAAGATGAACTTGACAGCGCTGGCTTCACCGCCAAGACAATCGACGACCAGTTAGGTATCATCAAGCAGGTCATCAACGCGATTACGGCTGTACTGATCTTCTTCGGTGCGATTGCCTTGCTCGCCGCCAGCTTCGGCATCATCAATACGCTGTTCATGTCAGTCCAAGAACGTACCAAAGAAATCGGCCTGATGAAAGCGATGGGTATGGCTCGATCAAAAGTATTCTTACTGTTCAGTGTCGAAGCTATCCTCATAGGCTTCTGGGGTAGTTTGATCGGTATTGTGGCTGCAATCGGTGCTGGTCAGGTAATTAATAAAGTTGCGAGTGACAGCTTCTTAAAAGATTTGCCAGGTTTCGAACTAATGGCGTTTCCGTTCATGCCGCTTCTTATCATTGCAATCGTCGTTATGAGTATCGCGTTCCTCTCGGGTACCCTGCCGTCACGCCGAGCAGCCAAGCAAGATCCTATCGACGCACTGCGCTACGAATAATACAAATTTAATAACAAGGTAATTAATCTACTTTTATGAAACAAGTACCCGGAAAAGAATCAAACAAAAAGCAACACATCCTCCTAGTATTCGCTGGGCTGATGATGACAATGCTACTTGCATCGCTTGATCAGACAATTTTCAGTACGGCTCTCCCCACAATCGTTGGCGAGCTCAATGGTGTCGATCACATGCTATGGGTAACGACAGCGTATATTCTGGCATCAACCATCATGCTGCCGGTCTATGGCAAGCTCGGTGACCTGATCGGTCGTAAAGGACTATTTATCGGCGCTATTAGTACCTTCATGCTCGGCTCGATCGTCGGTGGCTTGGCACAAGATATGACGTGGCTGATCATCGGTCGAGCAATCCAAGGACTTGGTGGTGGTGGGCTAATGATTTTGTCGCAGGCTATCATTGCTGACGTCGTATCGGCCCGCGAACGTGGTAAATACATGGGAATTATGGGTGGAGTCTTTGCCTTGTCGTCAGTCGCTGGGCCACTGCTGGGTGGTTGGTTCACCGAGGGTATTGGTTGGCGCTGGGCATTTTGGATGAATATCCCACTCGGCATCCTAGCAATCGCCTCAGCTATTTTCTTCCTGCGTCTGCCAAAAGTTGTGAATGCCGTCAAACCAAAACTCGACATAGCGGGTATGGGACTGCTTGCACTCGCATCGACTTCGCTGGTACTTGTCACTACTTGGGGCGGCACAACCTATGACTGGAACTCGGGAGTTATTATCGGCTTGATTATTGCGGCTATTGTTACCGCAATTGCTTTTGTCGCTGTCGAGCGTCGGGCCGCTGAGCCAATCATGCCGCTGCATTTGTTCAAAAAGAAGAACTTTCTGCTCACTACCGGTGCTGGGCTCATCATCGGCATCGCAATGTTTGGCGCAATGGCCTACCTGCCAACGTACTTGCAAATGGTAACCGGTGCGAGTGCCACTGAAGCTGGGTTTATGATGATTCCGATGATGGCAGCCCTCCTGGTTAGTTCTATCGTATCGGGCGCACTTGTCAGTAAAACTGGCCGCTACAAGTGGTTCCCGGTAGCTGGTACGTCTATCGTCGTCATCGCCTTGCTGCTGCTTTCAACCATGACGCCTGACCTGCCAATATGGATGCTCTGCAGCTATCTGGCAGTCATGGGCGTCGGCCTTGGCCTCAGCATGCAGCTCTTGGTGCTGATCGTTCAGAATACATTTCCCCTCAAAGAAGTTGGCACGGCGACTGCGAGCAATAACTATTTCCGACAAATCGGTGCTTCTATCGGCTCGGCGATTGTCGGCAGTCTGTTTACGGCACGCCTGACGCAACTACTGGGCGAGCGCATGGCGAGTGCTAGTGGTGTCGCCGGCAATAGCAACTCCTTTACGCCCGAACTCGTGAAGCACCTGCCACCAGAAGTACGTGACGTTATTATCGGCTCGTACAACGACGCGCTCACACCAGTCTTCTTGTACATGGTACCGCTGGTAGTAGTTGCCATCATCTTGCTCATCTTCATCCGCGAAGACCCGCTGCGCACCACCGTCGAGCGCGACGCCGTGACAGAATCACTTGAGATTGATGGGGCGAGTGCTTCCTATCTGGACAAAGCTGCCGAGTAACATGGACGCTACGCATGATCGAAAAGAAATGGCCGCCGAGCAGCCAAACAAGATTAAATTGATGCATTACGCCACAAGTAGTTAGATAACGTAGTTAAGCTGGTATAATCGGAAATAAGAAGATTCGTGTTTCGCGCATTGCGAGGAAACAGGAGTCTTCTTTAATTTACCTCTAAAAAAGTGGTATAATATACCTCAAGGAAATTGGGAATAATGATCCAGAAAATTACAAAAATCAAGAATCTGGGTATTTTTAGCGACTACAAATGGGGCGCTGATCTTGAGGACTTCACTCAATATAATCTCATCTATGGCTGGAACGGTAGCGGCAAGACTACGCTCTCCAAGCTCTTTACTGCTCTTGAAGACGGTTCTCTGCCTAAACATCCAAGCCTTGAGTACGAAATTGAAGCGGATGGCACAAAATGGAAAAATGGCCAGAACTTTAATGAAAAGGTTCGCGTGTTTAATCGCGAGTACATTACCTCTAATATAGAGAAAATTGACGGTTCAGGCCCCAATCCTATCTTTATTCTTGGTGACGAGAATAAAAAACTCGTAGAGCAGATTGAAAAAGA
>CAZIEB010000032.1:1839-5886 GCA_964538665.1 uncultured Candidatus Saccharibacteria bacterium | reverse complement strand
GATTTTTCGGTTGTCGGGTCCGATGGGAGCGGCAAGATTGTTAAGCCTGCAGATGAGACACTCCAACGGAGTATTCTCCAACGTCTCAACTGGTCGGCGACGGTGCGCGATCTTAAGGCACCGTATAAGGCGCACTAGCAAATTTATTTGAAGACACCTTTATTAGCGTTCTCTTTTACGTGAGGACGCTTGCTGCCAATGTTGCTAGTCATAAATCCAGCGACAAGAAACAGTACAAATAACAGTACAAATAACACCGTCACAATAGCAAGCGGCCACCACTCACCGGGTGCAGCAACCTTGCGCGTTACTCTCTGTAGCGTCTCTGACAGGATGGTTAGCCAGAGGACACCAGACACGAAAGTGCCGTAGACAGCATTTTTTGCCGATCGCATCGTACGGTTTGTGTCCGAGCTGATAATCCAAGCAGCAACAAGAAGGCCTCAAGGCTGCCGAACTCACCATCCCATATCCGGTACCTTTACCTGGGGCGCATTTGTCAGCTCACTCATCAGCCTGCTGGCAGTTGCTTTTGTCGTGTACGCTATCGTCCACTTACTCAAACTCGACCGCGCCGACAAGCAATAAGCCTCACAGCACAACACCATCCAATCTGTCCAAGGAACTTCCTTGGACAGATTCTGTTATGATAGAAATATGCCAACGAAAAATGTGATCAAGGAATACGGTGAGGATGAGTATTACCACACCTATAACAGAGGCGTTGCGAAGATGGATATATTTCGTGATGATCAAGACTATTTGTACATGCTCTCGCTTTTCAAACGACATTTGTCACGTGAACCAGCGATGGATAAAAAGGGCCGAATTGTGCCACATTACGCACCGCAAGTCGAGCTGGTGGCGTATTGCTTAATGCCAAACCATTTTCATTTCCTGTTTTATCTCAAGGAAAGGCAGGGTATAGAGAAGCTGATGCGAAGCATGATGACATCGTATAGCCGATACTTCAACAAGAAATACCTTCGGGTTGGTCCGGTTTTCCAGAGTAATTTTCTTGCCTCGCGAATCACGAGCGATGCGTATTTGTGGCACGTGAGTCGGTATATACACCTGAATCCACTTGATATTGGCGCCTCGCCAGAAGAATACAAGTACTCTAGCCTGGGTTATTTTGTGCGACTGCGAAGTGCTGAATGGATCCATCCTGAAAAATTAGTCGCGACTCCGACGGAGGTCGATAACTACTCGCGGTCTATCGCCGATAACGCAGAGTATCATGAACTACGGAACCGGCTTAAATACCAGCTTGCTACACAAGAGGACTAGCACGACCTGTCCAAGGAAGTTCCTTGGACAGGTTAGGCGGTGTTGTGGGTTGGGTTGTGGAGATGGTTGGGGCGGGGGTAGCGGGCGCTCCAGTCGGCCATGTCACAGAGGATGGGCAGTAGGTCCTTGCCCTTGCGAGTGAGTTCATAACGATTGTCGGATTCGGTGATAATTGCGTGTTGCTGCAGGGTTTCGAGTCTTTGCGACAGGGTGCGGGGGTTGATGTCGGGGATAGCGCGCTCGATCTCACAGTAACGTCGCGGACCACCTACGAGCTAACGCAGGATCAGAGCAGTCCATTTGCTGCCGAGTATATCGGCTGCGCTACGCAGACAACTGAGGCGGGGTGATGTATCTTCCATGATTTACTATACTTTGTATAGTAACATACATTAGACTAATACTATATATAGTATAGCAAAAGGAGAAAAAATATGAACATATTGATTATTAGTGGCAGCGTGCGGCCCGGTAACGCTACCGGAAGAGTCAGTAAGTGGGTAGAGGGTGTTGCGAAAAATACACTAAAAGATACAGAGGTGAGTGTGATTGATCTTGCGACGCTTAACCTGCCGCGTTTTGAAGAAGCTATCCCTCCGATGATGAATGATCAGCGCGAGCCAACCGGTGCCCTCAAGCAGTGGTTGGATGCTCTCGACGCGGCCGATGGCTATGTCTTCGTCACGCCAGAGTACAACCACGGCATGTCCGGCGCGCTCAAAGATGCGATTGATTACATCGGCCATCAGATTATGAAAAAGCCATTTATGGTCGTCAGTCACGGTGGTGTCGGCGGTGCGCGAGCGGCAGAGCAGGTCAAACTGGTGCTCAATGCTAACATCGGTGCTGCACCGGTGCCAAACAGCGTCAATGTATTTGGTTTCATCGCTATGGATAACTCTATCGATGAGCAAGGTGTTGCCCAATCTGATGCTGTCAAGAAAACTGAAGGCCCACTAACCGGCGCTCTCGAGACCCTAGCCTGGTACGCCGCCGCCCTCAAAACCGCCCGCGGTTAGGCTGGCCCCTGTTCCACCTCTTGACAAATCATAGCGCTTGTGCTATGATGAATAGAGGTAAACGAAAAACAAATATGTCCACCGCAGTTAATCACGAAATCCATAGGTCAGCAGGTTCAGACGAGCTAGAGCTTGCTGTCTCTAATGATTCTGCAGAAGCATACGTATTTCCTGATAGTTTCTTTCGTGAACGAGGGAGTGGAGTAGAGTTTTTTGATGAATCGGTCCGCGAGGCGCTGAGGACATATGAAATGAACCCCAGCGCATTTACGCCTCGCGAGGAGCTTCTGGTTCTGCAAAAATTCAGTCTGTCTTACAGTTTTGGACACCCCGCTATTGCTGACGCTAATGGAGTTTACGAAGTCGCAGATCAATTTCTTCGCATTGCCCGTCAGGATAACTTTCCGTTCCGCTCAGAGTTAGGTCGTCAGTTTTCCCGGTACTGCCTGGAAATTGCGGAGCAACAGGATTGGTCAGTAGAGTATAGCAATGGCACCTTAAAGCCAGTGATCGAGTATGATGGTGAAGTCATGACGGTGGCATCGGAAATCATGAATCAACCGACCCCTGAAGCGCTAAAAGCCGCTGCGCAGACCACAGAACAGGAGGCTTTCAGCACATTCGCGCAATCAAGCAAATTTCTGTCTTTTGTATCGAGAACGCTAGACTATAAAAGAAAATATTTCGGAGAAAATTTTCCGTCCACGCTTTTTCTGGAGTTCCTACTTAAGTCGTCACCTGATGAATATAGCCATTATGAAAAGGTGGCGCAGCGTGTCCCAGAACCTATCAGGATGGCCTTCCTAGACTCTTTTCTGGCAACAGAATATGGTGAAGAATTTGGCGAGACACTGCTTTCGGTCGTTGAGAAAACGTCAGAACAGGATCTGAAGCCTATCTTGGAAAAAATAAGTGAGATTCGCGAATATAGCGGGCGCTTTGCCGAAATGTTCGATGGGTATGATAAGAGGATCAGTTCAGAGGTCGGGCGGGCGATTGGTGAGCGCGTGACCGAAGCGCTTTATGTAGCCAAGGAATTAGCTGAGCAGGGATTGGCCAGTGCGAAAGTTCTGGGAAGGCGAATAACTATCTCTGATATATCAGAGGTGACTGATGCCCTGGACCTCTTGAGTATGGGCCTGCGCCGTATCGAGGAGGGATATCGATCAAATAGGGTATCGTCTACGTACGATGAAGCAAACCGAACCGCATGGCATCTTGGTGAGGAAAGCGATGTGCTAGTACAAATCAAGCCATTTGGAGAGCGACAAGGCGAACATCGTAAAGGCCTGGAACATTCCGAAGAAGCGCAGATCAACTTCTCTGCTGATGTCATGAGCAAAAACGGCGAGTATATCCCTGTTAGCATCAGCAGCTACCGTCGGCGCTATGCGTTAAGTATTCGTATCGATCTAGAGGGAATACTGCGCGATGTCAACGGCGGCAAGGCTGCGTTTGATGCGACGAACGAGTGGTTATCGGCTGCGCTTGATATTGGCAGCCTGCGTGGGCAAGAAGATAACCCTAATGTTCGAGTGGCGCGTGTGATATCACTTGGAAACAAATTACGCAAAAGGTCTCTCGGTCGGGGAAGATCGCTCGGTTATCACACGGCACTATCGCTAGAATATGGCCGCAAACGCGAGTTCGCCAACCTCGCAGAGTTTATGCAAGCGAAGTTCCGCCATCTTGCGCTTGGGCGCGGCAGCGGGAGGATGTGCCTGATCTCCTGGCCGCG
>CAZIEB010000032.1:0-1829 GCA_964538665.1 uncultured Candidatus Saccharibacteria bacterium | reverse complement strand
GCTTCGCGATCAGAAAAAGCTGCCGCATAGCTTCGGCTATTGATTCGCTGGTAATCATGGCACTCATTGCACCATTACCAAAGTCGACAAATGCGACAGTGTCACCAAAGATATCGATTTCAACTGCCGCAGAGTACATTGCCTCTGGTAAGAGCGTGCGCTTGAGCAGCCATTTGTCTAGTTGCTCGTGGTTTGATGTTGTCGAATGATGCTCTGACGCAATGCTTTGAGCATGTATACCGGCCGCAACGCGCTTCTCGATGAATTCGTGCAGTTTTTCGTGATCATAATCACTATCTGCTGCACTGCGGACAAACAAGAGCTCTTGTCCTTTCTGAAGTGTCCTCGCACGTATTTTCTCGATACCTTCGCCACCATAGTCGACTTCCACTCCGGGTGTTGATTGATATTGGTAGAAATGGTTGATCAGCTCACCAAGACCGTCTTTGACGGCTTTTTCGTCGCGTTGAACAATCTTGCGGCGTTTTTCAGCGAGGGTTTCGAGCGCGGAGGGGTGGGAGGGTTTGTAGGTAGATTTCTTTGCATCGGTTTTTGTGGCGAGGCCGAGTTTTTCAAGCTTTTCACAGATCATATAGGCGTTGGTGCGGGACTCGCTGGTGTGATCGGCCAGCTCGGTAGGAGTGAGTGTGCCATGCTCGATGAGCGCCAAGTAGCCTTTGGCCTGGCTCTCGGTCAGGCCGGCCTTGCGGATAATGTCGAGAATAGGGTTAGTTTGGGAATTTTGTTGATCGTCCATAGTGGTTTTTAGGCTTACAACCTTAGCGTACCTGCTCTAACGATGTCTTAATAGAGGCAGTAAAATCATCGAGCTGCTCTCGTACTACTGTCCAGATGATATCAAAATCGATTTCTCGGTACCCATGCGAGATGATATTGCGCAGGCCGATCATCTTGAACCATGTATCGGAGTGGTGTATCTTCCAAAATTCGGGGAATTGGTCGCGGATATGGACAAGCTGCTCGCCGATGTCTTGGAGGCGCATGAGCGTTGCGTCTTGAGCATTCATGTCGGTAGCGAATGCTTCGCGCGTATCAGGGGTGAGAGTGGCAATCTTTTCGAGGGTATCGATGATGTAGGCGAGGTGCGGGGCGGGGGATTTATTCATGACAGCAGCGCTTTCATATCTTTAGCTGCATAGGAGGCAAAGTGAGGATTGAGACGCGTAGCGATGTCAACCTTGCAACCAGCAATCTGTTCAAGGGTGTACTGGAGGCCGCCAAGGTCGAGATAGCTGGTGCCTGGGGTGAGTTCAACAAGCAGGTCAAGATCACTATCTGGGCGAGCTTGGCCTCTAGCGTAGCTGCCGAAGACGTGGGCTTTTGTGACACCGTGGCGGCGGAGTTCGCGGCGAAGTGATTCAAGCGGCAGCGGCAATGCGAGTTCGTTGGTCGTATGAAGTGTTGGTGCGGACGAGGGTGGGGCAGGTGACGATGTTGCTGCAGGACGGAGCTCGCCGACGGTGACGTCGTGCCCTGCTTGGAGCCCGAGGTACTTGACGATGCCCATAGGGATACGCAGAGAGTAGCTGTTGCCCGATTTGTAGAGTTTTGCGGTGATAGTATTCATAGTGGTGTCAATTGTATATACATTTGTATACACTTTCAAGCTCTTTCTACTTGATCTACCCGCAGTCTAGCACAGATAATGACTTCTGTCAATCATGTTTTGACATGGAAAGAGCTTATGCTACCTCTGTAATACTAAAGTATAGCCAACACATTATTGACATAAAATACAAAAAATGATACTATGTACACAGTTGATCGAGAGGCAAATTGATCGACAGCAAGATTTACAAGGAGAGTAG
>CAZIEB010000031.1:0-5895 GCA_964538665.1 uncultured Candidatus Saccharibacteria bacterium | reverse complement strand
CGGTTAAACTCTTGTGCTAGTTCATAGAGATAATGACATATGTGGTGTGGCATGAGCTCCCGCGTGGATTTTTGGACAACGTCACCATACTCTGTTATTTTGCGCACTAGCAGCCGTTCGTCGGCATCTAGCGATTCGATTGCTTGCTGCTCTTCTGGGTCTGGGGCCTTTTGTAAAATTGAACACGCTCTGGCATGAGCGTATTGCAGATACGGCCCGCTATTGCCCTCAAGCGCCACGGATTCGGCCGGATCATAGATGATATCTCCCCCGACCCTTGCCTTGGCAAACGAGTATTTAATCGCAGCGAGCACGACGCTGTCGTCCGCGCGCTTGCCATATGCCTCAGCTGCACCACGAGCGGTTGCCAATATGTCTAGCGCAAGCAGCACATTGCCTCGACGGGAGCTCATCTTGACTCCGCCGGCCAGCTTGACTGTGCCATGCGTAAGATGTCGAGTCCGATGAGCTGGCTCGGGCGCAAACTGCTCGATACTCTTGATGACAACTTGCATATATTGTTGCTGTTCGGCGGCCGTGATGATGATTGATTCATCGAAATTGTAGTCTTTCCACTTGGTCAAACTCAACCCGACATCTTTGGCCTCGTAGGTCGGTAAGCCCTCGGAATTGAAGAACACACGGGTATGAAGTCCATATTGCTCTCCCGGAAATATGATTGCATCGCTGTCATTGCTCTTTTCGTACACAGTCCCGATATGCTCTCGTACTGTTGCGATGCCCAGAGGTGTGACTTCGCTCTCAGGGATAAAACGCGCAAATGGCGTAACTTGGAGCTGGCGGTACAATTCAGGAAAATACTCATAGCTCCATTGGCGGCAAGTCCAGTAAATTTGGGCAAATGGCGACTCATGATCATTGTCGGCGTGTAGTTGATAGACGCGTTTGTTGTAGTCTATAATTTCTTGCTTCGCAGCTGCGTCAGTCTCATACGCATCGGTACCCTCAACATAACGCTCGCCCATCCAGGCAGCTCTGTTTTCTGGAGCAATATCATTGAGTTTTTCAGGGTTTTCACCGTCGAGCCACTTAACCATTGCCCACATACTTCTCGCGACATGTAGCCCCACATCGCCGCCATAATTCAATCTGATAGTCTCGGCACCAGCATGTTCTATCAGCCTCGCTATCGTGTCGCCGACTAAGGTCGTATACAAATGCCCTGCATGTAGTGGCTTAAATGGGTTTGGGTCAGAATATTCGACGAGAATTCGTTTGCCGCTCAGTGATTTTGGCGCTTCTACAGATACAGCCTCAAGTAGTGCCGTGTCAGTCAGCGTAAGGTTGATAAAGCCCGGCCCGGCAACAGATGCTGACTGTATCATATCGCTATTCTCAAGACGTGCCACGAGTGCGTCAGCAATTTCGCGCGGCGATTTGGATAGTTGGCCAGCAAGTTTCATCGCGACATTGCTCGAAACATCACCAAACTGCGCCTCTGGGCGCGTCACCTCGGGCTCGACATCGAGACCATACACGTCACGGACTGCATCAGCAATAATTCGTGAATAATACTCCATACTCATTTCAGTATAACAGAGGTGGTACAATAGATGTAATGCAATTACTTGAATACCAGGCCAAAGAACTCCTCAAGCGCAGTGGCATCAGCGTGCCAGATAGCACGGTTGTCGAGACTGGCTCCAGCTGCAATCCTGAAGAATTATCCTATCCGGTAGTCCTCAAAAGCCAAGTCCCTATAGGTGGACGTGGCAAGCTCGGCGGTATACAACTTGTCACATCTGCTGATGAATTTTTGGCTACATTTCCTGAGGTCAAAGCGCTAGAAATAAAGGGTTACAAGCCGGAGGCTATCCTCGTCGAACAAGCCATCCAGATAGAGCGCGAGCTGTATATCGCACTCAAACTCAACCGTGACATGCGGCGAATTGACGTCATCGCGAGCAGTCAGGGCGGTGTGGAGATAGAATCACACACATCATCGGTCATATCGGTGCCTTATGATGACAAAAATGCATCAGAAACGGTTGCCAAAACGCTCAATATCGATCAAAACGCGTCCAAAACTCTTCTCGAGCAACTATATGAGTGTATGTCACGCAATGACCTGCTGCTACTTGAGGTAAATCCTCTTGTGGTTACCAAAAAGGATACGCTTGTTGCGGCTGACGCAAAATGCGTGCTTGATGATAATGCCCTGTTTCGGCATCCTGATTATGCCAATCAAGCAGTTTCATCAAGCGTTTTAGCACTTGGCGGCACGGTTGGTGTCATAGCCAACGGTGCCGGCATGGCCATGAGCACGATGGATGCAATTTATGCTCACGGCGGTCGACCTGCAAACTTCCTCGACATAGGCGGCGGCACTGGCGAAGACGTGTTTATCAAAAATCTGCGTGAAATTACTGCCCTGCCTAGAGTAACGAGCATCATTATCAACATTTTTGCCGGGATTACCCGCTGCGATGATATCGCTCGCGGAATTATCGCCGCAAAACGTGAAATTCCAGATCTCGTACCACTCTATATTCGGCTCGAAGGTACCCGACGCGATGAAGCTGTGGCTTTACTGAAAGAAGCAAGTATTGCGATTATGCCGGACTTGGCTACGTGCGTTGAACTCGCCCTTAAAAATCAGGCCTACTCCGCGACGCGATCTACGCTAGCCTCGGGTGGCACAAAGTTACAAATCGATACGACTTCTGATAGCGCAGGCGAAGATACATCCATCAAGAAACATCTGCAGCCCGAGCACGACAAGGCGCCGGGGCCCTTGCTCGTGCCCGGCGCGAAGCCGTTGAATGATGGCATGTATCGAGGCGTCTTTGGGCATAGTCCAGTGATTGTCCAAGGCATCACTGGGCATCATGGGAGTTTTCATACGCAGGGCATGATTGCTGCCGGCACAAATATCGTTGCAGGCGTCACGCCTGGCAAAGGTGGGCAATCGGTGCATGATATTCCTGTCTACAACTCTGTTTCAGATGCCCTAAAAACACATCACGCAACCACAAGCGTCGTGTTTGTGCCGCCGACATTTGCGAAATCTGCCGTACTCGAGTCACTTGATGCCGGCATCAAGTTGGTTGTCATAATCACCGAGGGCATCCCTGTCCATGACATGCTAGCATTGCATACTCATGCAGCTGTAAAAAACGCAACGATAGTAGGACCCAACTGCCCCGGACTCATCATCCCTGGCATCCACAAGCTCGGCATCATCGCAACGCATATCACAACGCCAGGCACAACCGCAATCATCTCTCGCAGCGGCACACTCACCTATGAGCTCGCCGATGCTCTGACCAAAAAAGACATAGGTCAACGAATAGTCCTCGGTATTGGTGGCGATCCTATTCAAGGAATGAATTTTTCAGAAGCACTACAGATGTGCGAACACGACCCACACGTCGATCGAATCGTTATGGTCGGAGAGATTGGTGGTACAAGCGAACAAATTGCTGCCGAATTTATAAAACATAATGTCACAAAACCAGTCTATGGACTCGTGGTAGGTCATTCCCTACCGGCCGGCCAACAATTTGGTCACGCTGGTGCTATCGTCGGTGGCCTCGGCGAATCAGCCAAAGAAAAAACTGACTACATGGCTGAGCAAGGCATCACCATGAGCGACACGCTCGATGAGCTGATAGGTCAATTGCGATGACAGTTGCAGAAGCGATTACGGCGCTCAATCTTTCTGATGATGTCACGAAGACAAGCATCAAAAAACAGTTTCGCCAAGCCGCTCATACTCATCACCCAGACAAAAAAGGGTCGGCAAAACAGTTCGAGAAGATAAAAGAAGCCTACGACCTGCTAATGAAGTTATCTATCGAAGATATCCGTTCACAAATTAAAATCATAACCCCAAATAGCGCTGAACCCGGCCATTACGACCCTTTCGCTGACTCTCAGTACGATCATCGGTCGTTTTTTCAGCCCGACAACCCTCGTATCGTGGGCTACGAACGCAAACTCCGCGCAAAAGACTGCCCACACTGCAGCGGTATCGGCACTATCACCAAAAACACCCAGCCCGAAAAAGGATTCCTCGGACTCGAAACACGCCTGTGTAAATGCCAGTGGGTATAAGCCAATGCCCTACCGCCATTTGAATGTTTTTTAGCTTTTACTAAGCGCTCTAATAAAGCCGGCAAAGAGTGGATGTGGACGAGTTGGGCGAGAACGAAATTCTGGGTGCGCTTGTGTGGCGACAAAGTAGGGATGATCGGTCGCCTCTATAAATTCAACGAGCGTGCCATCTGGCGACTGCCCCGAAATAGCGAGACCGCCCGCCACAATGTTATCCTCATACGCTCGATTGACTTCATAGCGGTGTCGGTGTCGTTCGACAATATCGGATTCGCCGTACAGTCTACCGACAACCGAGCCATCGACAAGATGCGCCGGATAATCGCCGAGTCGCATCGTGCCGCCGGTTGATTCTTTGCCTTTTTGGTCGTCCATAATGTAGACAACCTGCTCTGGCGATGAAGGGTTAAACTCGCCACTTGTTGCGTTTTTGACACCACCACGACGTGCGGCCGCGATGACCGCAACCTGCAGCCCCAAACAGAGGCCAAGATACGGCTTTTTTTGCTCAAGGGCATACTGAGCAGCGGCTATTTTGCCCTCAGTCCCTCGCGAGCCAAAGCCGCCCGGGACCAAAATGCCATCATAATTTGCGAGCACACCAGTGCCTTTTGCCTCGATATCTTCTGCATTTACCCACTCATACTCTACACCGACACCTTCATGCCAGCCTGCGCTTTTGAGCGCTTCGAGCACTGAGATATAGGTGTCTTCATTGTCCAAATATTTCGCAACGATGCCGACACGCACACGACGCTCATGCTTGTCTGTCGCCTTTTGAACGACATCATGCCACGGCGTAAGATCGGCTTCGCCAACTTGCATCCCTAAAATGACTCGGGCAATTTGGGTATCGATACCGAGCTCGTGCAGCGTCAATGGTACGCGTAGGACAGTGTCGGCATTTGGTAATATTGCGACCGCCTCTGGTGCCACGCCGCCAAATTGACTGACTTTACGGATTATCGAATCATCTGGCTCTCGCTCAACTCGCGCCACGATAATATCTGGCTGAATACCAAACCCGCGGAGGTCACGCACCGCATTTTGTGCTGGCTTTGTCTTGAATTCTTTGCTCGCCTCGAGATACGGCACATACACAACATGCACAAACGCCACATCGCCGCGACGCTTCATGGCAAATTCGCGAAATGCTTCAACAAAACTCAGGCCTTCGTAGTCCCCGATCGTGCCGCCTAGCTCGACGATATGTACATCAGCATCCTTGCCGGCTTCCTCGATCTTGCGCTGAATCGCATCAGTCAAATGCGGGACGAGTTGTACTGTCTTGCCAAGAAACTTGCCGGCGCGTTCGTCGTCGATGAGCTGTTTCATGAGACTTCCAGAGAGCGTAATGCTATTTCGCGTCGTCTCTTCGTCTAAAAATCGCTCATAATGTCCCAGATCAAGGTCGGTCTCTGCACCATCACGGGTCACAAAACATTCGCCGTGCTCGGCAGGATTGAGCGTGCCAGCATCGACATTGAGGTATGGGTCGCATTTCTGCATGGAGACGCGCAGGCCACGTGATTTTAAAAGGGCGCCGAGAGACGCCGCCGTGATGCCTTTGCCAACTCCAGAGAGTACGCCCCCTGTCACAAAAATGTACTTTGGGGTAGTCTTCATGTAGGTCAATTATATCGTATGTTACAAATAATTGCTCGTAGTTGATAATTAAAGATTATGAATTACGTAGCTAGAGCGCGCTGTTGCGGCAGCCAGCCGAGAATCGTTCGGTCGGAGCAAAGTTGTCGGTATAGCGCATCGGTGGAATCTCAGAAATTGGTGCGTAGCCATCAGGCGTTGACCACGACGACG
>CAZIEB010000030.1:0-6235 GCA_964538665.1 uncultured Candidatus Saccharibacteria bacterium | reverse complement strand
CAGGACCTGCTGTTTACAAAACAGCTGCTCTAACCAACTGAGCTAAAGCGGCATTTGCCAAAGTACCGACTAATTGTAGCAAATGAGGTGTTATTATCCAAGATGATACCTGTCATTTAGAGGGTTATTTTGCTACAATGTATTTCGTTGACGTGCCGCGATAGCTCAGTTGGTAGAGCGCATCCATGGTAAGGATGAGGTCTCGGGTTCGACCCCCGATCGTGGCTCCATAACAAAAGGGTACTTATTATTATGAAACGTTTATATAGATCTCGTACAAACAAAGTCATAGCTGGAGTGTGCGGTGGATTGGCTGAATACTTCAAAATTGATCCAGTGATTCCACGCGTTATCTTTTTGCTCATAGCGCTACCCGGCGGGATATCAATTTTGGTCTACTTTATCTTCTGGATAGTTATGCCGAAACGACCCGCAGACTAGAGGTATTTACTCCACAGTCTATCTGTGCTACAATTTTTCATTAGTTATGCCAAAGAAGAACACGAAACGCAAGATTGTCGGGATGGTGAGCAAAGCCTCAGGCCATCGCTCTTATTATACCGTCAAAAATACCCAAAATACGACCACCAAACTCTCGCTTCGTAAATACGACCCAATCACTCGAAAACACGAGCTCTACGAAGAAACCAAAAAAAGCCTCGGTCGCAACGAAGTCAAAGCTCGCAAGGGTTAGACAATCTTACTGCAGCACACGTAATCTTATATGCTTCACACTGAAGACGAAGGATGATCGATTTGGTCTGCGAACCACAGACCAGCTTTGAGTATATAGTCGATATCTCGTCGGCTGATTGATTCTACCGGGAGATACACCAATAATTCATCGTCTATCAGCTCAAAATCGAGAGTCGAATATGATGAACTGAGTACATTTGCAGTCCCCGCATCAAGTACCTGCAAAATTGTATGACTATGCTGCAACGGTGCATATATTGAATACGTAGATGTAAACTGCGGTTCATAAAACGGCAACGCGTCGACATGCAATTTGTTGAGATGGGACAACTTCCCAAACAGAGTTCCGTAGACATGTTCATCATACTTGTGGGCATTGAGCACGACATGCATCGGCATTTGGTGTTTGAGATCCATCTGTAGTATAAGCCAGGTATATGCTCGTGATGGGTGCGCAGGGAAGGAAATCGTATCAGTTCGCTGTAAGAGTATGATATCTCTACCAGCAACAGTACCGACACAATAGTTTCGATCAACATGTGACGGAGAGAGCGTAAAGCCACGTACTATCTCATGTTCGTCGCTGTGCTGGGACACTCCACCGAGATACACCAAATCATACTGATGACAGGCACCTTGGAATATTTTTTTGGCGCGACTCGCAGATAGAAATGACAGTCGAGACAAACGCGACACTATAGCGTTCCTTTGTGATGCTCCAGTATCCTCCAGCGCATATCTCTGACTGCATTCATGAAGTACATAAATGCGTCATACGGTGAACCATACGGGCTGAAATAATCATGGACGTTGCCATCATGGGAAAATTTTGTACTCATATAGTACACATGATCCGAGGTTTGTAGTCGGCGCCAATCCTCAATCAACGTATCGTCCCGGCTATCCATGACGGCTCCTTCGAGTTCGTACAGGTACTTGAGAGCTTCTTGCTGCATGGCATTGCCCATCCAGGCGCTGAGGTCACGCTCTGAGTCTGCCCATGTGACGGTGTATGGCATACTGAGGTCGTCTTTTGACTCGAGCTTAGCGGCATCAGAGACAGTTGCGAAAGTGTAGTCTTTGCTAGCTGAGATTTTGCCGACGAATGCTTTGGTAAAGTCGAATATCCCTGTATCCTCCCATTGGTGCTCGCCGAATGTTTCATAATCCATAAAGAGATTGATCACTTGTTCCTCGCCTTTTGGAAGCCACGAGAGATATTTGTCGACTGTGAGTGGCCACTCAGCCCAGCTCTTATTCGAAAAACGAAAGGCGATGTCGTCACTGAGTCGATAATTTTTGAGAAGTAATTTTGTAGTTTTTGCATGCGGTGGTGAATAGACATAATTTGGACTCTTCCAGCCCAGTACTGGGTCCCAGCCTTCGGCCAATACCGCACTATACCCCATACTATCAGCCCATGCACCGATATCGTCATAATACGCTAGCTCGGTATTTCGAAATGCTTTCGGTGTGACACCAAATTCTTGCTCAACCAAGTCTTGGTGCTTTTTGACTTGGGCTTCAAACTCTTTTCGGCTATAGAAGAAGGCAAGTGAATGATGATATGTCTCGGCGAGCACTTCCACTCGTCCCGTTGTGATCAAGCGCTTGAAGCTATCAAGAACCTCTGGCGCCCATGACTTACATTGATCGATGAATACTCCGGTAATACTGATGCTGAGATTGAATTCTGGATGAGCGTCCAAGAGACCTATGAGCATCTCATTTGTTGGTAAATAAGATTTTTCAGCAACCTTTTTGATGATCGATTGGTTGGTTGCATTGTCTACCACGCCTGCATCAGAAAAATAGTCATGGTCGTAGCCAGCTGAAAACACGCTGTATGGTCGAATTCGATATGGTTGATGCACATGAAGATACAGGACTATTTGTTTTTTCATGCCTGTACTCCTAGCTTCTTGTATTGATCCATATATCGGTGAGCTATATTTGCCCAGTTCATCGTCTTGACTTCGTTTTTGACCGACTTTTGCAGATGGCGTGTCAGCGCAGGTGAAGTCGCAAGATTTATCATGATGTCGGCCAGTCTATCTTCGTCCCAATAGTCGTATTTGATGCTATGACGCAATATCTCTCCGGAGCCAGTCTGCCTCGTCACAACGATGGCGCTGCCATGCGCGGCTGCTTCAAGAGGTGTGATCCCAAACGGTTCACTGACAGAACTCATGACAAACGCATCAGAGAGACGAAAAATGTCTCTCTGGGTCGGACCACTGACCCAGCCGGGTAGAATGACTCGATCAGAAACGCCCAGTTCGGCACTTAGTTCGATAAGCTCATCTCTGAGTTCGCCGCTGCTGCCGATGATGAGTACGAGCCTGGACAACCGTTTTGAGGCTTTTCCAAGAGAGCGTATCAAATGCGTGTAACCTTTTTGGACTGTCAGACGACCTATTGCACCTATCACGTAGTAGCCTTCTTGCTTGAGTCGCGAAACGTATCGATATGAGTCTCCGTTCGGTACATCGGCAAAATCGTCGTAGTTGATGGTGTTATGGATAATTTCGATTTTTTCGGGAGGTATATGGTAGCGCTTCACAAGGAGATTTTTGGTGTAGTCGCTGATCGCGATTACTCTATCTGCCATAGTGAGACCGAGGTATTCGATTTCATGGATGAGCGGATTGCCATGATTGCCACCCGCGCGATCAAACTCAGTTGCATGTACATGAGCGACGAGCGGACGTTTGGTTGCTTGCTTGACCTTGACGCCAGCACGCAGCGTCAACCAATCATTGGCATGGATAACATCTGGAGGAAATTTGCGGGCATGTCGCAAGGCTGTTTGCTCATATGCATCGGTAATGTGCGCAAATTCATCAGATTTGACCGTCCAATCAGAGTAGACTCCGAATCCACCCTGTGCATGAGGGGTATGATGGGACGCACCGATAATATTCATGAATGTTTCTGCTTCGCGATGAGGTGCGGTATAGGGGAGTACAAAATCAATCGTCGCTCCTTTACGACTGAGCACCTTGCTCATTTCGTAACACACGACCCCCATGCCCCCGTTTATATGAGGCGGCAGTTCCCACCCTAGCATTAGTATTCGCATTAGAACATAGTTGAGCTTTTTGTACGCTCGCCCCTTTGTTTACTTATGAACTCAGTATAGCGCTAATGGTTGTATTTAATCAAGGAATCAATAAGGTAATTGTTGGCATTCTTTACATTGGTTGTCATGAGTGTATTCTGCATTCCATGAAGAAAACGCCAGCCCTAGAGGCAGAATGTCATGATACCCCACAAAATCCGCCGCACGTCGAATCAGATGACCTATATAACCGTGTACTCTGAGCGACTTGTATTCCAAGACAGCCCATCGTTTGCCAACTGGGAGTACCACAGGAGGTTGCACAACTTTGTATGACGGACGAGGGTGCTTACGCGAGGCACGGACAATATCTCGCGCCACATAGATTGCATCATGAAGGGCTGTTTGGGCAAGCCCTGAATATGGCGTATAGGCATTGTCGCCTATGACATAGGTATGTGCATCGGCCATCATATGGTCGTCAACAATAACTCGCTGGTTGGGAGATAGAGAAAAATGATGGTTGTGTTGCGCAAAAAAAGGATTGTTTGCAACACCAGATGTCCAAATCACCGTATGGGTTGGGATAGCTCTACCTCCTACGAACACCTTTTCGCTGTCTTGCCGCTCTACTTTTTCATTGAGAAGCAGTTGTACGCCTAGTTGCTTCAATCTATTTGAGATGAGCTGGCTTGTCTGTGGCGATAACCGTGGTGCAACCCTATCGGCAGCTTCGACGAGCTTTACACGGATCTTTGTATGATGGATTGCGTGCGAACTTGCAATGTGGTCGATATAGTACGCGAGGGATGATGCAACTTCGATACCAGTCGGACCTGCGCCGATGACTACATATTGCTTATCGATTTTTTTGTCTTCCACCATTTCGTCGTGTATATGGTGTCGAAAACGAGCGAGCTCTTCAGCTGTTTTGATACCAAAACTGTATCGGTCGAGACCTTTTATCCCAAAGTAACTCGTCACGACGCCGAGCGAAAACACGATACGGTCATAATGGTAGGCGCCATGAGACCCTCGTACAAGTCTTCTTTGGGGGTCGTAACCCTCGATGGTATCATGGACTACCTTGACGGAAGTGTTTTTAAAAATCTGTTCAAGAGGCACGAACGATTGTCGCTGCGATCCGCCAGTCGCTACCGAATACAGTGCGGGGTAATACGTAAAATACTCTTTGTTTGAAATCAGCACGACTTCAAAGCCCTGATGCTTAGCAAGCTCCAGTGCAGTCTTTATACCACCAAATCCACCGCCAATTATAAGTATTTTCATGTTCAATCTAACCATCAATAATGCTAGCAGATAACGCTTACGTATGCTACAGTGACAGGTATGAAGCGGAGGCATTGGCTGGTATTTGGCGTAATATTTGTGACACTGTCAGTACTCTTTTTTGTGGTTGGCAAATACACTATTCAACCAGTCCTTTTGGAGCCTAGTGGGACTATTGGCGTCCACCAACGTGATTTGTTGGTAGGTGCGACAATCATCATGTCAATCGTCGCGTTGCCAGTCTTTGTCTTGCTCGGGTTTATATCTTGGAAATATCGTGCAACTAACAAAAAAGCAGCATACAAACCCTCGTGGCAAAGTCACAAACTCCTCGAAGCAATCTGGTGGGGGATTCCACTGGTTATCGTTGTTGTTTTGTCTATCATTGCCTGGAGATCATCACACCAACTCGATCCGTATCGACCGCTCGAAGGGGATAACGCAGCGGTGGAAGTACAGGTCGTGTCACTGCAATGGAAATGGTTGTTTTTGTATCCCAAGCACGGCGTTGCATCCATCAACGAGCTCATAATTCCAGAACAAACACCGATTGGCTTTTCAATTACAGCCGATTCACCGATGAACTCGTTTTGGATACCTGAGCTCGGCGGGCAAGTATACGCGATGAACGGTATGACAACCTCTCTGCACCTGGAAGCAAATCGTATCGGTGAGTTCCGCGGACTGTCTTCGAATATTAGCGGTGAAGGGTTTGCGGACATGAAATTTACCGTTCGTTCAGTCGCGCAAACCGATTTCGATACACTACTCCGAGAAAAACGCCAGTCGAGCGCGACACTTGATCGACGTGCATACGACGTTATTGCAACCCCAGGAACCGTTACCGAACCAGTCTGGTATCGGTTGGATGATACGACTTTGTTTGATCAGATACTTGCCAAATACATGCCCGATCACTCCTCATCGAAGGCTGAAAAAAATGCTACACTACGTGATATGAATCATGCAGATGGGGGGTACGAATAATGTGGGGTCGACTTTCTTGGGATGCGTTTCCGCATGATCCAGTCATGGCCGGTGGCGCACTCTCAATTGTTGGCGGGCTTCTCGCAGTCGCGGCAGCTCTGACATTCTTCAAGCGGTGGACATGGCTCTATACTAACTGGCTGACAAGTCTTGATTCGAAAAAGATTGGTGTCATGTACATCATAGTTGCAGTTATCATGT
>CAZIEB010000029.1:0-6897 GCA_964538665.1 uncultured Candidatus Saccharibacteria bacterium | reverse complement strand
TTACAGCAATAGTTGTCGGCCTCGCCGTCGTAGGTTCATTCCTCCTCGGCGTTGGCCCGCTCAACCAGTCAGTTTCGGCGACGCCCGATTGTGACGACAACGCCGTAGTGCGATGCGGTATTTACAGTACCGATAACCTCAAAAAGAAATACACAGGAGATGTAAAAGCTGTCTACAACCATATGGGAATCACTGACGGCATGATAAACGGTACGAGTGCCACGATCAAAAACGGCACCGTACTCAAAAACGGTGATGTCGTAGTCGATGGCAAAGTCATCGCGACTGGTGCCGTCACCGTAGGACGCCACAATATCGGCAATAGCACTCAATTCACCGCCGGGGGCTCGACGTTCTATCAGCGGCCTACCACTGTGAGTTTTGTCACGAGAGATGTGGAGGCATATGTGTTTGTCGACAATGACGGCAAATTCCTCGGCGCCGTGTTGAAGCCTTGTGGCAATCCAGCCAGGGCGACACCAAAACACACACCGCCTGCACCGGAGCCATTGGCTGCATGCGAATCAATCAAGGCCAACAAGATAAGCCGCAACCAATACACGTTTACCGCTGAATCCTCGACCGACCATGGTGCCACGATTTCTCGATACTCGTTTCGCTTTGACGGCCCAGGCGCAGTTGATCCAATTGCAATCAACTCAACTACAAAGACCGTCACGACCGACACAGTGACATTTGAGACCGCTGGCCAATACACAGTCTCAGTCACTGTGTTGACATCCGAAGGAAATCGCTCTGGAGCAAACTGCTCTACCCGAATCACTATCAAAGACGAACCCGAGGAAGAAACACCCGTCAAAAAAGTTGAGGTGTGCGACCCTTCGACCGGCAACGTCATCGAAGTTGACGAGGACAAAGCAGACGACTACAAACCAGTCGATGATCCTGCCTGTCAACCCAAGGTAGAGTCTGCAAAGACTACAGTGACCGCACTGCCTACCACGGGCCCAGGTGACATGGTCGCGGGTGCAGCCGGACTTGGCTCACTGACTGCAGCGGGATACTATTTCCGCGCAAGTAGGTCTCGTCTCTTGGACGCTCTCCGCGGCGACAAATAGATAGCCACAAATAAAAAAATCCTAACTCGTCGCGAGCGTATCTGCCGCGGCGAGTTTTAGGATTTTGGCGGATGTATCGGGAGTACAAACCCAAACTCACTGCCTTGGTTTTCCTTACTCTCAAACACAACTGAGCCGCCATGGGCGAGAATAACACGTTTTGACATATAAAGACCGATGCCAGTGCCATCCGGACGTGCCTTGCGGGCGTTTTCTGCACGGTAAAACTTAGTGAAGAGTCGGGCTCGGACACTCGCGGGCACTCCGATACCGTTGTCTTTGACGCTAAATAATACGCTGTCCTGCCGGTTTTCGAGGGTGATAAGTATTTCCCCTCCGACCTGTTTTGAATAATAAATCGCGTTGTCGATAAAGTTCATCATGACCTGTCGTATCTTGGTCTGATCAGCAGAGACGAGTGGAAAGTTTTCGGGAGCGCTATACAGCAATGTGATATGCCGTTTTTCGGCCGATTGGCGGAGCTGATCAATCTCTTCGGCGAGTATATCTGGCAGCGATACATCGGCAAGCTCAAGCTCAAACCGCCCAGTCTGTATGCGCGAAAGATTGAGGAAATCACCGATGAGATACACCATCCGCTGTGATGAATCATAGGCCTCCTGGAGCGCAGACTTTTGCGCGGCATTGAGCTCGCCGAGATCCCCATCGAGCAACATACTGATGTAGCCTTTGATGCTTGTGAGTGGCGTCCGCAGCTGATGAGACGCCATCGAGATAAACTCGTCCTTGCTGGCATCAATTTCGCGAAGTTGTTTGTTCTTTACCTCAAGCTCTTTGGTGGCTTCTTTGATATTGGCTTGAAGTGTCTTGTTGAACGATTCAATCTGCTCATACTGCGTGGCATTGTCTATCGCAATTGTTATTTCATCTGTCGCAATATCGATAGTTTTGACATCACGAGCGGTATACGATGCTCCGTTTTTCTTTTGACCAAGAATAATCCATCCAATTTTTCGAGACCTGGTCTGGAGTGGCACGATGAGTGCTGTACCCGCGTGTTTGAAGGTGTCGATATGAGGAATTTTTTCTGATATTTCTGCCTCAATATTTACAATTGATGATGAGTGGGACACCTGTCCGTACATTTGTGCGTGCCGAGAATCATCAGCCGGTTGGAACTCAACAAACGAGACTTTAAGACTCTTTTTCAGCAACTTACCGACCTGTCTCAAGATGGCATCTTTTGTAGTAGCCCGAAGGAGAATATTACCAAGTTGGTCGATGACGTCTTGCTCGTTATAATCTTGTCGAAAAAATACATTGTGCGTAGCAGCATCGAATGAGCGCTTCACTGGGCTGAACAAAAGTAACGTAATCATCATCATGGTCGCATAGAACAGCTCGATATTTATTGAGATACTGAAATACGTCGTCAAGATGTATCTTGTAAGATACACGGTCAAGCTATAGATAAGTAAGAGAGCCAACAGCGTCGAAGCATACGTCACTGCACGAGCCGCGAATTGCCGAATATCAAATAACCGATATTTCTTGATTGCCACCGTGTAACCAACTGCGTATAGAAGCGTAAACACTGGACCAAGCCAGATATAGCGAGCATTTCCAAGTATCGGCATTGCCAGGTTTGTCACAAATGCGAGCGCGCTGCTCAATATCGCCCCTGTGTACACAAACCCTATTTGCGCTCTCTGTAGTCCTATGAACCGTTTCCATTGTTGGAAAAATGTCAGCGTAATAATCGTTGTGTAATACATGAATAATACTGCATACGCAGCATATCCAATCGTATTTACCTCTACGATAGCGGCTGCAGGATCTACCCACAATAAATATCTGACGTTGTACAGCACAATTGCCGACGCGAGCGCTGTCGCCGATACCGTCGCCAAGCGAATTCTTTTGTCTATCTGGAGTTCCTGCGGAAACCTCAGTATAAACAAATACAGATAATACATAACCCAGAGAGGGCTAATCAGGAACAGGACCGAACCAATATAGTACACCGACGGATGAGCGCCGATTAGCTGCAGCAAACCCGCGCCAATAGTCCATAGTATTACTGCTGTCGCCGAATATACAAAAGGCCGAACCGATCGTCGGTAGGATGTACTCATACCAAGGACCATAAGAGCCATTGTCATATTGATCGCAATAGTGACCGCCAATGCAATGAATAGTAGTAAGGAAATCATGGGACCAACCCATGGGATGTCCCCAGCAATCGTCCATGCTCCTGCCACTGCGCTAGCCCGACCCCTACTTCATCAAAGAGCTGACCGATATTTTTGGTCTGCTCGACGGTTACCGGGCTCTCTATTCGTAAGTCATATCTTTTGGCCGCCCATATTGCAGCCACTTCAGCCTCGCAGCCCCACACGTCACCCGGCATAGCCAAGCCATACTCACCAAATGAATAGCCTCCTATGCGGCGCATATGCCCAGTTTTTGTAGTATCATGTCCAACAACCCATACTAGCGTGCCGTCGTGTGCTCTGACCTGATTGCCATCAAAACTTCCGGGTTGGCTATCATCAATTATGATTTTTCCGGTCAAATCAAGAGTAGATGGTATCGAAATGCTAGAAGTAATTGCAGATATAATTATGGTTGCATCAGCGAGGAGTTGCGTATTGCTTCCTGCCCCATACACCCGATGTGAACCATAATCAGCTTTCAAACGATTGATAATCTTTAATTGATACTTTTCTCTCTTGTCATGCATGCATATTCTTAGGTCGGGGTATTTACTCAGGAGCAGATCAGCAGTAGCTTCTCCAATTGCGCCACACCCGATAATACCGACGAGTGAGTCGGCTGGTTTTTGCCGATAGAAATAATCAAATATATTACCTATGAGCGTTGCAGTACCACCGTGCCCTGTCGTTGTTTGTAGACCATGTTTCCGTAGCGGCGCACCAAAAGACGTGATCTTAGGTAACGTCCCACCAAGCCCAACAATATTTGCATGTAACTTGCTTGCGATAAACTTTGCCGTATCATCGACAATGGCATTGACCCTTCGCTTGAGTAGCAGCGGCATTCTATAGTCGGTCAGGAGATCAGAAAACAATGGGACAAACACAATCGCTCCTTGCGGGTATTCTTCGATGACACAAGGGGGCAATTCACTGATAAACAACTGTGCGAGCTCGCTGTCTAAATCTTGAATAATAGGCAAGAATGATGCTGCTTCGCTATGGTATTCATCGTCACCCCGTCGAATGCGAGTTGGAACCGCAAACACAAACTCATAGTGTCGGCTGTCTATTGGCTGTTTGCTCCAGTACTGGTCAAATACACGTCTCACAAATTGTTCAGACTGCTGCAGTCGACCTGCATCGACATTTTCGAATTGAGATATATCTTCTAGCCTCTTGAGAATTATATCGAGATTGTAGCGCCCGTACTTAGGTCGCCAATGCTTTACTGTGTATAAGTCTTCCGGTCTCGTGTGTTTCATGGTAGTGTTTGTATTGAACTTATTAATCATTAGTATAGTACACAGTAGTGAAAATACCGAACATTGTTTATGACGAACCCCATTGGCGAATTGCGATGTGGCAACACATTTCTTTTGCTGTGACAAAAATATTTTTCATTCTCAGTAGAAGCCGTATATATGTAGACGAGGATTGGGCCGTCGACCACCGTTACCACTATGTTATCGCAAGCTCTCATGTCTATTGGTTTGATCCATTTATGGCGACGACCGCTCTTGGATGGAAACGACTCCGACCATTATTACCATGTAGGTTTATTGCAGCCCCAAAATTCCTAGAACGAGGCTACCTACGCACTACAATGCGACAACTTGGCTCGTATCCATCTCACCCATATGAAGATTGGGCTTACGGACTCGAAGCTTCTACTCGTCTGCTGGCGCAAAATAATACGGTGGTCATATTCCCGGAAGGAAGGATTACCCGAGGCACGAGACCAGCACCAAAGCACGGGGTAGCAGTGTTAGTAAATCAGCCCAATGTTCGGCTTGTGCCGGTGCATATCACACCAAGAAAATCAAAATTTATACCTTCGTTTTCGATAACTGTTGGGTCGCCCTACGATGCGTCCGGTCAAAGCGCCGAGCAGATAATGGAAAAGATTTACGCGCTTGAAGTAAAAAAATAGTATACTTATTACCATGACCACAATCGCAATTATCGAAGACGACCCAGTAATCTCGCAAATGTACCGTATGAAATTTGAGTCAGACGGGTTTACGGTGCATGTTGCCCATAACGGATCTCAAGGAGTTGAACTGGTCGAAAAAACCAAGCCCGACCTCATATTGCTAGACCTACAAATGCCAGAAATGAATGGCGATGAGGCCCTAACTGAAATTCGTCAGCACGACTGGGGCAAACACATTCCGGTCATTGTACTCACCAACTTGGGCGAAGAAGAAGCTCCCAAGCATCTCAGGAGCCTCGGTATCGAAAGTTATATCGTCAAAGCTGATTACACACCTCGTCAAGTCGTCGACCGCGTCAAACAAACGCTCAAGATTGCTTCGTAGCTAGCGCTGCTCGCAAGACATTGTCAAACAACGCCGAAACCGTCAATGGGCCAACTCCGCCTTTTCGAGGCGTGATAGTGAGGTCTTGCCGCTCATAGACGTCATCTGCGACATCACCGACTATCTTGCCGCTTTCTGAAGCAGTGCCAGCATCAATCACTATCGCATCTTTGGCGACCATGTCGCTTGTGATGAGTCCGGGTACACCTGCGCCACTCACTACGAGTGTTGAGTCCTGACAGTATTCAGCTAGGTGAGATGTGTCTGATTTTTCGATTGTCCTGACGTCGTAGCCAGAATTCTGCCACATACGAGCGAGTGGCGCGCCGACGAGCCTCCCCTGCCCAACGATGAGAATTTTTTGTTGCGACAAATCGATGTTATAGCCAGCACAGAGCCAGTTGATTGCGAGTGCTGTTGCAGGATCAAATATATTTCCATCACCAAGTCCGTCGACATCTTTGTGTGCAGCAACTGCTCGCAAGATATCATCAGTGGCATTCGTCTCGGCAAGCGGCAACTGGACAATCACCGCGTGTACCGAATCATCCTTGTTGAGCGAGTGAATAGTATCCAAAATAGTATCCATCGTCACAGCGTGCTGCGTAACATCCACCAAAATATCGGCTCCATAACGCTGTTTGAGCTGCACATAGGTATCTATCACAGGTAGATGGTTTGTCTGCACTATTGCAAGTTTAGGAAAGACACCAAAGGCTTGGCGCAATCCCCGAACTTGTTTTGCTTGTCGTTCCTTAATATAGCCGACAAGCTCTGAGCCAGACAAATATTTCATTAGTACCAGTGTAACAGATATACTTGTACCATGTTGGTTGATCCATACACCTGGCATACCGTCAAAATCACGTCCGTGACTACAGAGGCACGTGATGCTGTGAGTATCGCGACGACGCGACCCGCACACTACGAGTTTCGACCTGGCCAGCACTGTATCGTGCGAGTCACGCTGCCCGATAGTACTTCGTATATACGCCAATATTCTTTCTCGGGAATACCACAAGACAGTAGACTGTCATTTACCGTCATCCGCAGCCCTCAAGGAGTCGTATCAAATTGGTGCATCGATACCGCAAAGCCTGGTATGCACATAGACATCTCGCAGCCACTCAATGGCCCACTTGCAGTAGATGGATATCCCGATAATATAGGTCTCATAGCCGGTGGTAGTGGTATTGCTGCAACCATATCTCACGTCAGGTCACTTCGTGCGATGGATCATCCCTTTGCCCTGCGCTATCTTAGCCGCACAGCTACTGTGTGTTACCGCGACGAGCTCTCGGCTATGCCCGGCGAATACAT
>CAZIEB010000028.1:0-7733 GCA_964538665.1 uncultured Candidatus Saccharibacteria bacterium | reverse complement strand
CAGTATGAAGCAGCATGGATCGGCGCGCTTGGCGGTACGGTCGGGGCGCTGCTGGCGTGGGCCGTCGGAACGGCGCTCAATCCATGGCTGTCTGAGCTGCTTACGATTGGGGAAAATCGTATTCTCATATTTGAGCCACTTCCGATTGTTGGCTTAGTAATCGCACTGATGGTTTTGGCGATGGTCGCAGGCTGGTTCCCGGCCCGAAAAGCCGCCAAGCTCGACCCTATCGACGCCTTGCGTACAGAGTAGTATAGTAGAGATATATGTTAGATATTCGATATATCCGTGAGAATGCGGAGCGTGTTCAAGAGTCGAGCAAGCACAAAGGCTACGATGTAGATATACAAAAACTACTCGAGCTTGATGAGGAGCGCCGTGCGTTGCAGCAGCAACTTGATGAACTTAGAACAAAACGCAATGAAAATGCAGCCAGCATGAAAGGCGGGGCTCCAGACCGGGCGACAATTGATGAGGGAAAGGCACTCAAAGTTGAGCTCGCGAAGCGTGAAAAAAGTTACAATGACACCAATGATACATTCCAAGCGTTGTTACGAGCAGTACCAAACATCATATTTGATGATGTGCCACTTGGCGGCGAAGAAGATAGTGTCGAAATCAAGCAGGTTGGCGAGCAGACGTCTGGCGCAAAAGACCATCTAGATTTTGCGACCGCTCGAGATTGGGTTGATTTTGAACGAGGCGCAAAAGTTGCCGGCGCAAAGTTTTATTATCTCAAGGGTGACCTTGCATTGCTCGAAAATGCTATCACGCAGTTTGCACTCGACTTTGTGACAAAAAAAGGATTTACGTATTTGACAGTTCCACACATGGTTAATAGTCGCGTTGCCGAAGGAGCCGGATTTGCGCCCAAGGGCGATGACAATGGCAATGAGTATTTTGTCGAAGGTGAAGACCTGTCGCTCATCGGCACCGCAGAAGCGCCACTGACTGGGTATCACGCGGATGAAATACTTGCTGAAGACCAGCTGCCGTTGCGATACGTCGGCTATAGCCCATGTTATCGCCGAGAAGCAGGCACATATGGCAAGCATACGCGAGGGCTATTTCGCGTACATCAGTTTAACAAGCTTGAGATGTATGCATTTACCACTCCAGAAGATTCTGGTCGAATGCACGAAGAAATCTTAGCGCTTGAAGAAGAAATCTGGCAGATACTTGGCATACCATATCACGTTATCAATATCGCTGCGGGCGATTTGGGCGCTCCGGCAGCGAAAAAATTTGATATCGAGTACTGGTCACCTGTAGACCAAAAATATCGCGAGCTGACAAGCTGTAGCAACTGTACTGATTTCCAGACACGTAGTCTCAATATCCGATTGCGTCGCAAGGACGGATCGATGGACATTGCTCATTCTCTCAATGGTACCGCTGTCAGTTTGGCGCGTTCGCTGGTGGTGCTACTTGAGCACTATCAAAATCCAGACGGCACCCTGCGTATTCCAGAAGCGCTGCAGCCCTACATGGGTGGCCGAACACAAATTTGATGACAAAACGATTGCTACGAACAGTAACGCATGTCGGGTATGTGAACGTTGCCAAGCCAATTTTGTTTCGATTTTCTCCCGACAAAGTACATCATAGTATTCTTCGCGCGGGGAGGATTGTACAGAACGCGCCATTGCTGAAATCGGCGCCTAGATTATGGTCATATCGCAGCAAGAAGCTACAGCAAACTCTCGCTGGAGTCGTCTTTGATAATTCAATAGGACTGGCGGCTGGGTTTGACAAAAATATCGAAGTGCTGCCACTGCTCGAGTCGGTCGGGTTTGGCTTTATGACAGGCGGATCGGTCACAGCTCGTGCCTGCGAAGGAAATCCGCGGCCGTGGTTTTACCGTTTGCCGGCAGAGAAGTCGCTGGTCGTGCATGCCGGTCTGCCAAATGAAGGTGTCGAGCAAATTGCTGCGCGCATAGAGTCGTATAGTCCACGATTGCTCAAGCAATTTCCGCTTATTGTCAGTGTCGCAAAAACCAATGATGAAACTTCGGCGAAAGAGTCGGAAGCAATTGATGATTATTGTACGAGCCTGACGCGACTAGAAAAAGTTCATGGAATTGCCATGTATGAAATTAATATTTCGTGCCCAAATACATTTGGCGGCGAGCCGTTTACTACGCCCGAGCGACTAGAGCGGTTGCTCGATCGCATCGATGCGCTTAGCGCATCGCGACCTATAGTTATCAAAATGCCGATAAGTTTGGAGTGGCTTGCAACTCGGTCGCTGCTGCAGGTGATTGCTCAGCACAACGTGCAAGGAGTCACAATTGGCAATCTGCAAAAAGACCGCTCGAGTCTATCAGCTGAATCCGACTTGTCTGATACTGTACCCGGCGGGCTTAGCGGGCTGCCGACGCAGCAGCGATCGACGGAGTACATCGCACGGACTTACAAAGAGTTTGGTGACAAGCTGTTCATTATCGGCGTAGGCGGAGTGTTTACCGCAGAAGATGCCTATGAAAAAATTCGCGCCGGGGCCTCACTCGTTGGCTTGATAACAGGGATGATATTCGAAGGCCCGCAAGTTGTGGGGACGATAAATAACAGCCTCGTAGAACTGCTTCATCGTGACGGGTATCGGCATGTACGTAATGCAATTGGGGCCGATGTCGCTCGATAAGAATCGAAAAATTTGCTATACTATAAGTACCATCACGGTAATATCAAAAAGGAGGTCTTATGATCGCACATATCGATATAACCGGAGTACGCTATCAAGTAGACGACGTCACCAAGAAATATGTGACCAAAAAAATCGGACGCCTTGATAGATTCTTACCTCGACATGCACGCAAGTCAGTCAAAGCTGAAGTTGTGCTCAAAGAAGTCAATCGTGCCAACGGCAACAAGTACGAATGCGATGTCATCGTAAAAGTTCCAGGCAAAACGCTGACTGCAAAGGATACGACGCTCAACATGCTCGCCGCAGTTGACATTGTCGAAGCCAAACTCGCGACTCAGCTCAAAAGGTATCACGATGAGCACGCGCCGAGCGGAAGCCGCACAAAGCGTGTGATACGATCCATCAAAGAAAAAATCCGCCTGTCTACGAATCCTGTTGAAGCCTAGCTCTCAGCTTGGCATTGTCCTCTTATGACGCTATACTAGTGGGTAGTTTAGTTGACTACATAACAAGGGGACGATAACGACCATGAAACAGGCTCTCACCAAGATTTTCGGTGATCCACAAGCGCGCACAATCAAACGGCTGACAAAAAAAGTTGCTGCCATCAATGCGCTTGCGACGACATACCATGAAATGAAAAAACCTGAGTTGCGTAAGCAGACGGAAGTCCTGCAGGCAAAACTCGCCAAAAAATCAACCACGCTCGACGACATCATGCCGGACGCATTTGCAGTCGTCCGAGAGATGAGTGATCGAGTGCTCGGTCAGCGCCATTATGACGTACAGTTGCTTGCGGCCATTGCTTTGCACGAGGGCAATGTTGCAGAAATGAAGACCGGTGAAGGTAAAACGTTGATGGCTACAGCGGCAGTCTATCTCAACGCACTTTCAAAAAAGGGCGTGCACGTAGTCACGGTCAACGATTATTTGGCGCAACGAGATGCAGGCTGGATGGGCGAGCTTTACGATGCGCTAGGACTCTCGACAGGCTGTATTATCAACGACCAATCATTTATGTTTGATGCCAAATTTGATAATCCAAGTCACAGTGATCCTCGCATGAAAAAACTTCGCCCGTGCACACGTAAAGAAGCCTATGCAGCTGATATTACGTACGGGACAAACAATGAGTTTGGGTTTGATTATTTGCGAGACAACATGGTCAACGAGACTGAGCTATTGCGTCAGCGCGAGCTCAATTTTGCCATCGTGGATGAGGTCGACTCAATCTTGATCGATGAAGCTCGTACGCCGTTGATTATTTCGGCTCCGGCAGCCGAAAACCCCGAGCAATATGTGCGATTTAGCAAAATTGCCGCTGCGCTCAAGCCTCAGCACTATATTCTCGACGAAAAACGTCGCTCGGTGAGTTTGACAGACGAGGGTGTCGAAAAAGTTCAAAAGCTGCTTGGTATAAAAAACTTATACAGCCCAGATTATGTCCGATCGGTCTACCATATGGATCAAGCACTTCGTGCCCAAACGCTCTTCCGCCGAGACAAAGATTATGTCGTGACAAGCGATGGGGAAGTTGTCATCGTAGATGAGTTTACAGGACGATTGATGCAGGGCCGACGGTACAACGAAGGTCTCCACCAGGCGATTGAGGCAAAAGAATCAGTCCAGGTCCGAGAGGAGAGCCAGACGCTTGCAACTATTTCTTTCCAAAACTACTTCCGTCTGTATGACAAGCTAAGCGGCATGACCGGTACGGCGTTTACGGAAGCTGAGGAATTTCAGCAAATTTATGGTCTCGATGTTATTCAAATACCACCCAACCGTCCAATGGCCCGAAAAGATTTCGTCGACAAGATTTTCAAAACCGAAAAAGGCAAAATCAAGGCACTCGTCGCCGATATCAAAGAACTCAACCGTATCGGTCGACCAGTTCTAATAGGGAGCGCGAGTATTGCAAAGAACGAGCTGATTTCAAACGCACTGACCAAAGCAGGTATCAAGCATGAGCTACTCAACGCCAAAAACAATGAGCGTGAAGCCGCGATTATCGCGGGAGCAGGACAAAAGGGTTCGGTCACGCTCGCGACCAACATAGCTGGTCGTGGTACTGACATCGTTTTGGGAGAAGGCGTCAAAGAGCTTGGTGGGCTTGCGGTGATTGGGTCTGAACGTCATGAGGCGCGACGTATCGACAACCAGCTCCGTGGACGTGGTGGACGACAGGGAGACCCAGGTACGACGCAGTTTTATGTCAGTACCGAAGATGATTTGATGCGAATTTTCCAGGGAGAACGAATTGCGGCACTCATGGACCGATTGGGCGTCGAAGAAGACGTGCCTATCGAAAACAAAGCGGTATCCAAGACACTAGAGTCTGCGCAAAAACGCGTCGAAGGCTACAACTATGATACCCGTAAAAATGTTGTTCAATACGACAACGTCATCAACCGCCATCGAAAAGTAGTCTACAAAATACGTCGACAGATTCTTGAGGGCGCAGATATCAAGGAAGAGATTATGCGATTGTTGGTGGACAAGGTCAAAGATTTGACGATGCTACCTGCAAAAAACGAGCCAAAATTTGTCGAGAATTTTGAATCAGTTATCCCGATCGGCGAAAAGAAAATTACTCAAATTGGGGCCGAAAAGAAAGATGCCAAGCGCACAAAATCCGCCCAAGAAGCGGCGCTCACATTTTATAAACAGCGTGAAAAAGAGCTTGGCACTGATTTGATGCGTGGTCTCGAAAGAGATGTCTACTTGCAGATAGTTGACGTGCTCTGGATGCAGCACCTCGAGAACATGCAGCACCTGCGAGAGGGAATTCACTGGCGATCAGTTGGTCAGCGCGACCCACTCGTCGAGTACCGTTCTGAGTCACAAAAACTATTCGAAAGTTTGCAGCGCACACTGCGCGATGAAGTGCTGCGTACGATATTCCACGTGCGCAAAGAAGAACTTCGGCCTGCAAAACTCGAAGATGATGTCTATGAATCAGACCTTACCAAAGCTGCCGCGAATGCTGTCGAGCAGGGCGTCAATGAGCTTGGCAACGCCTCAACGCATGTCAGCGATGATGACTTCAAGGTTAAAAAAGCTGCGTCACAAAAAGTCAAAAGCGACCGCAAAAAAGCGGCCAAAAAGAAACGAAAAGCTGCTCGATCGAGTCGAAAGCGTAAATAAATGAAGCATATTGTCACAGAGGTAGAACTCAAGAATGGGGCTCGTGGATTGTTGATTCATGTTCCGGGGGCTCAGGTCATGAGTACGCGTGTGCATTTTCGTGCCGGCACGCGGTATGTGCGCGACAAATCTATCGAAGAGACCGCGCACATCATGGAGCATATGGCATTTGGAGCAAATGCTCGATTCAAAGATGCCGCTGAGTATGATGCCGAATTTACCAAAAACGGTGCCTACTTCAACGCAACAACGGCCGACTACAGCATGGTGTACATGACTGATTGTGCTGATTTTGAATGGGATCGAATTTTGGAATTGCAAGAGCTCAGCATCACGAAGCCGAGATTTATCGAAGATGAGCTCAAAAGTGAAGCGGGCAATGTGCGCAACGAGCTCAATGGGTATCTCAACAATCACATGTGGGTACTGTGGTCGAAAATGGCGCAGGTACTCGGCGAAGATGTGCTGACTTGGCAAGAACGACTCAAGACTATCAACAACGTCACGGTCGCAGATATTAGGGCGCATTACCGACGGACGCATACGCTCGAAAACATGCGATTTGTGATTGCAGGAGATATTGAGGGTCGTCAGTCGAAAATCGAATCAATGCTCGAGGGGTGGGAGCTGCCGCGAGGGGAGCGGCTGAGCATCCCCGTCGATGAACTCCACCGAGCTGATCCGCTATTGATCCGCCGAAAAGAAGCGACGAACTTTACATTTGGCTGGAGCATGGTTGTTCCGCGACGACTTAGTGATGCCGAGATAGACGCGATGGCATTTGCTGATCATATACTCAATGGCACATTTCGTTCGCGGATTTTTGGTGGTGCCCGCAAAAAAGGCCTTGCTTACGGCATGTGGTCGACCGCCAACGCCAACGAGCACAACAGTACTTGGGATTTTGGCACTGAATTAGACCCAGAATGCGCTCCTGAGTTGTTTGAACTTATCGGACGAGAAGTAAAAGAACTTATTGAGGGTCGCATCACCGACGAAGAAGTCGAAGCAGCTCGTCAATACGCACTTGGCCGACATCAAATGGGTGCACAAACAGCTGGGCAGATTGCTCGTTGGTATGCTGATCGGTATTTCTTCGATGGGCGCATCAACGACTATGACGTGCGGCCCGAAGAGATCGAAGCAGTGACCCGTGACCGTGTGGTAGAAACGGCTCGTGAATTTATCCACGCTGATTGCTGGCTACTCGGTGGGGTTGGTAATGTCGAAAAAGCTTTTGTCGAATCATTACACGAACGGCTTGAACCGCTGTTTGAGAGATAACATACGTCGCTGACTGCTGTATACTAGTAGCTATGAAAGTTGCAATTGCAGGCTATGGTGTAGAAGGTGAAGCTAACTACACATACTGGAAGAATACAGGGCATGATGTCACGATTGTTGATGAGTCTCATATGCCCGATAAACCACTACCCGAAGGCGCAAAAGTTCTTCTGGGCGAGGGGGTATTTGAAAAACTTGAAGATTTTGATGTAGTCGTCCGCACCGCCAGTCTGCCGCCAAATGCCATACGGACTGATGGCGAGATTTGGTCAAGTACCAATGAGTTTTTTATGCAGTGTCCGGCGCCAATCATAGGTGTGACTGGTACCAAAGGCAAGGGAACGACGAGTAGTTGGATTGCTGAAATTTTGCGAGCGGCAGGACAAAAAGTGCATTTGATAGGAAATATCGGTGTTCCGGCGCTCTCGGTGCTACCCGAAATCGACAAAAACGACATCGTTGTCTTTGAACTCAGCAGTTTTCAGCTGTGGGATCTGCGTAAGAGTCCTCACGTTGCGGTCGTGCTGATGATCGAACCGGACCATCTGGACATTCATGCTGATTTTGATGACTATATCCGTGCAAAGAGCAATATCAGGGCTCATCAGATGGCTCATGATGTGTGTTTTTACCACCCGACTAACAAGTGGAGTGAAAA
>CAZIEB010000027.1:3678-7925 GCA_964538665.1 uncultured Candidatus Saccharibacteria bacterium | reverse complement strand
CAACGAAAAAGTCGCCATTTCTGGCGACGATTCCGATTCAATCTCGTATTTGGCTGGGGAGGAGGGACTCGAACCCCCGAATGCATGGACCAAAACCATGTGCCTTACCACTTGGCGACTCCCCACTGGGTAGCTGCTCTTTTCCCTATAAAATAGTAGAAGAACAGGGGAAATTATAGCAAGTTTAGCCCCAACTTACAATCTCAGACTGTTTGGTTTGTACGACGAGTGACTGTTTCCCAGCCACCACCAGCGAGTCGATATCTGTGCAATATAAATACTTCCGCAAAGCTCTTAAGAAAGATGAGTAATTGAATCCAGCGCAGCGCATATGTAAATGGAAATGATTGGATGATACGTGGGCGCTTTGTCCGCTGCATCGCAAACAGAGTAAACATACCGACCGTCATTACATCACTCACAAACGCAATCGCAAGATAAAGTAAGCTTCCGCTGAGAATTGTGATTGCAGGCAATGCGACGAAGAAAAGTGATGCAAACATGAGGTTTTGTGCGATCTGATATATCAAGTACGCATCTATTCGGCTCGCACGACTGCCTATACGATGCTTAAAGAACATCTGCATCACACCGCGATTCCAGCGGGTTATCTGGCGAATAAAGTCTCTAAACGTGCCCGGGTCTTGTGTACGAGCGATTGCGCTCGGGATAAACTGTATCTTGCCCAAACCTTGCCGATGAATTTGTAGCGTCACATCAAAATCCTCGCAAAGAGCCTTCGCATTGAAATCAAGCGTATCAAACACAATACTTTGTCAATGGTTATGTCGCTAATCTAGTTATTGTCAATTGTCTCGTGTATAGATACGCAAAAATGCTATACTATCGCTATAACACAAGGAGTAGGCATATGAATCGTATGTGGGTTTTCGGAGGAGTGATAGCAGCCGTCCTACTAGTCACCGGAATAGTGCTAGTCGGTAGCTACAATGGACTCGTACAAGAGAGAGAGTCGGTCAAAAATTCAATAAATACCGTGCAAAGTCAGTACCAGCGCCGGGCTGATCTCGTACCAAACCTCGTCAGTACCGTACAGGGCGCAGCAAACTTCGAACAAGACACACTCACGCAGGTGGTAGAAGCTCGTGCCAAAGCAACACAAATCACGATAGATCCGGCGAACACCTCACCGGAGCAATTGCAGCAATTTCAGTCTGCCCAGGGAGAGCTGAGCCAAGCATTGGGACGCCTCCTGGCCGTCGCCGAGAACTACCCTGAGCTCAAGGCAACCGAAGCGTTTCGTGACCTCAGTGCACAATTAGAGGGAACTGAAAACCGCATACAGGTGGCTCGCGCCGACTACGGCACTGCGGTGCAGTCATACAACACTCGTATCCAGCGTTTCCCGACCAATGTGACTGCAGCCCTCTTTGGATTTGAGCAGTACCCGTACTTTGCCGCCGATACAGGGGCCGACCAAGCACCGACCGTCGATTTTGAAGCCCTCAGTCCGTCAGAATAGGCGTGCAGCGTATGCGACGCGTCGTCTATGTCATCACAGTCAGTCTTGTGATCGTGCTGTCGTGGACAACTCTTAGTTCTGCAACAGCGATCCCACCATCGCCGACCGGTGCCACCTACATCGTCGATCAAGCCGATGTGCTCTCTGACGCCCAGGAAGCCGAACTCAACACCATATTGCAGCAGTATGAAGAAAAAACTTCTACAGAAATAGCTATCTTGATTGTCGACACGATTGAAGACAACTACATCGAAAACTACGGCCTCAACGTCGCAAGACAATGGGGAATTGGACAAGAAGGCAAAAATAATGGCGCGCTACTGCTCGCAGCAATTGATGATCGACAATTGCGGATAGAAGTTGGCACGGGTCTTGAGGGCAATCTCAGCGATATTCGGTCCAGCCAGATTATTCGCAACCGAATTACGCCACAATTTGCACAGGGCAACTACTATCAGGGTTTCAAAGATGGGATTGATGGCATGATACTGGCTATCGACGCGGCTGACGACCCACAAAGCACCGGCCAGGCACCAGGATTCGGCGAGTGGGCTGGGTTTTTGGCGATGGCGGCGTATTTCTCATTATTTGTCATCTCTTGGTTCGGCGCCATGCTTGGTCGTAGCAAGCGGTGGTGGCCCGGTGGAATTATCGGAGGAGTGCTTGGCGGAGGAATGGGCGCCTTGCTCGGAGGGACAAATGGTATACTCGTATCCGCAGTTGTAGTCGGTATCATAGGACTTCTGTTTGATTTTATTGTCAGCAAAAACTATCGCAATGCGAAATCCGCAGGCACATCGCCCTCATGGTGGGCTGGTGGCGGTACGGGGCCCTCAGGCAGCGGGGGGTTTGGAGGGACCGGCATCGGTGGCGGATTTGGTGGTGGTGGAGGCTTCGGCGGCGGAGGAGCCAGCGGCAGATGGTAGGAGATGCTTTCGGGCCAAATACATCTGCATATCTGTACGGATACTAATCACTTCGGTGAACTCCGGGTATTCATCGCCCCATACTTTAGCCCGCTCTAACTGAAACGCAACAAATTGATCGTATGTATACTTATCCTTTATAACAGCGCCGTCATCAAAGTATGCTTGCGTCGCAACGACAACCTTGTCTACCATGCGCACAAATCGTGCTACTGGAACTGTTTGTTCTTCATATGACGTAACGTAATGTATATATGCATCGCTAAATGGCCGGTAATCCGCTGATAATTGCTCTAGTGCGTGAAGTTCTCTATCGTGTTTTGCCTGATAATCAACGTTCGCCGTCGGATCGGTCGACGTATCTCCTACGTATGCCTCCACGTCATCATGCACCATTGCGTATAGGGCAATTTCGCCATGGTCAAGATCCGGGTAGTACGCGTCGGCCAACAGGACCGCTACTTTCGCCAGCAAAAAACAGTGTTCAGCAACATTTTCAGGACGACCGTCGGCATGATCCACGTATGTTCGCTCCTCGCTCGCAAGCCGTTCACAAAGTGCTGCGACTGCAATAACGAGGTTTGATCGGTCTGTGAGGTCTGATATTGGGTCAGGTCGTTGAAAAAGATGCGAACTCATGCACAACATTATGGTCATGTATACCCATAACCGCAAGCATAAGAAAGCTAATACTCTATAATGGATAGCTGTGAAGCAACCTAAGACCTACATACTGACACTAGATGCCATCAGCGGTGGCGGCCAGGCTATTGGTACACTGGATAGTGGCAAAAAAGCCTTTGTGTGGGGTGGTCTACCAGGGGAAACCGTGGAGATTCGTACCACCAAGCAAAAAAGCAAACTCGTCGAAGGCGTAGTGACCAACATACTCCAGGCCAGCCCAGATCGTATTGACCCAACAGATCCCGATAGTTATCTTAGCACCAGCCCTTGGCAGATTATGTCGCACGAATCCGAACAGAAGTACAAAATTCAACTCATCAACGACGCATTTCGTCTCCATCATGTATCGCTACCCGGTCAAACTACGATAGTGAGTGACGACAGGTACTACGAATATCGCAATAAAGTCGAGTTTAGTTGGTGGGGCGATACTGATGAAAATGGCGACGAGACGCTTGATCTCGCATTTTTCCGACGTGGCGGCAAAGGCAAAATCCCGGTCGAAGGCACCTCGCTCGCGATGCCTGCAATCAACACGCTCGCACGCCAGATCCGTGACCTGCTCCGTGACAAAGACATTACCGCACGACAGCTCAAGACACTGCTCATCAGAAGCAATCGCCAGGGCAACTGTGTGTGGCAACTCTATATCAAAGACAAGTGTAGTGATCTCATATCTGTATCGGATGCGGAGCAGCTGACAGCCCAAGGCGGTGAAATAATATTTTCCGACCCCAGGTCACCTGCAAGTCGCATCACAAAGCGTCTCGCGCGATTCGGCGAGACTATGCTTACTGACACGATTTTCGATGTACCGTTTGGATATGCGTCCGAGAGTTTTTTCCAAGTCAATATACCAGTGTACGAACAAGCGCTGGCAGATATGCAGTCCTGGATACCGCAAGACAAACCATGTGTCGATATGTATGCCGGTGTCGGCACGATTGGGCTCACTATCGGAGGGAATTCAGTTGAATTGATCGAAGTAGACGAGAACGCCGTGCGAGAAATGGTACGAAATATCTCCGAACTCAAGAGTAGCGCTCGCGCGGTCCTATCATCGAGCGAAACAGCGCTCGAGCATATCACGCAAGATAAAACTATCATCCTGGACCCACCTCGTGCGGGATTACACGCCGACGTCATCGATAGGC
>CAZIEB010000027.1:0-3668 GCA_964538665.1 uncultured Candidatus Saccharibacteria bacterium | reverse complement strand
AGCGAAGCCAGCCCGAATCATCTATCTCAGTTGCAACCCCGTGACACAAGCCCGAGACGTAGCGCTGCTCTCAAGCCACTACAACATAGCCCGCCACGGAGGCTACAACTTCTTCCCGCGCACACCACATATCGAACATTTGACTATACTTGACTTGATATAGTATTTATGGTAATATCATTTTGTTATGAAACGAAATAACGCTACAACTCGTTGCTTGCCGTATGCCACTGAGCTCATTTCAGTCGGTACGGTTTACTTTGTGGCTCCTGTCGTTTCCCCCTAATATCAACATTTCGAATCGATAGCGAGCCTCCGACCAGGAGGTTTTTTCATCTGTCGCCAACTGTTTGAAGGTTCTCTTTCGCTTCGATCCGCACCAGGCGGACCGGGCGAAGCACATTTCATCTACTACTCTCTAGGAGAAAACCATGCACAACATACGAAGAAGTATACGGCTACTCAGCGTCGAATCGATCATTACGAGCGGTGTATTCGCAATGCCTATCTTTACGAGTTTTTTCCAGTATGAGATCGGCATGACGATGACGCAAATCGCTCTCAGCCAGTCGCTGTTTACGGTCGCACTATTGGTGTTGAACGTTCCTGCGGGTTGGATTGCAGATCGATTTAGTCGCAAGTGGTGTAATATCGCTGGCGATCTGATCTGTGTCGGTGGCTTTTTCGGCTATTCTCAGGCAACGACTTTCTTTGACATCGTCGTGTTTGAGATTGTACTCGGTATCGGTCTGGCGTTTAGTGGTGGAGCGGATTTTGCACTGTTCAAGGCATACTCTGCGATTGCTGGATTGTCGTACGAGAAGCTCATTGCGCGCATCACTTCATGGCGGTTCGTTATGGAGATTGCAGCAGTGCTCATCGGCGGCTACATCGGGGCAACAAATCCTCGACTTGCCATAGGTCTGTCAGCAGCTCAGTCTGCCATAGGTGCAGTACTGTCGCTGTTTATCGTCGAAGCAGGTGAGCGTCGAGTAACCGAATCTCATCCATTACGAGATATGGTTAACATCACTCGCTACGCACTGTCCGAGAACCGGCCGCTTGCCCTGAGGATCGCAGCATTTGTGATCGGCAGAGAAGCCACTCATCACTTGGTCTGGCTACTCACGCCGCTCGCACTGCTTGCAGGCGTTCCTGCCTGGCTCGTCGGTACGGCGTGGGCCTTCAACCTTGCAAGTGCATGGCTAGGCAGCAATGTCGCTCACCGCTACAGTCTACACATGAGTGATGCCATGATTATCTTTGTCGGGTGCATCACGTATGTGCTCGCCGGACTCGCACTCAGCGTGTCGGTGTCGCTCATGACCATCGGGTTGTACGCTGGATTTGGTTTTGCTCGCGGCTGGTATGCTGCAACGCTCATTCCAATGGTGCAAAGACACACCCCTGCAGACATACAGACAACTGTTTTGAGCGTTGCAGGGAGCGCGGCTCAAATCGTCTACATCCCCGCCGGGTGGCTGCTCGGCTACCTGGCAGACATCTCACTGCAAACATCAGTGCTGGGAAGTATGATCATCTTTCTGCCTGCGTTTGTATGGGTCATTCTAGCCATTCAGAGATTAGAGAGGAGGTGAAATTGCCCGCCACGAAAGTGGCGGGTTTTTCATACGGTTATTTTGTCTTAATCAACTTGTACTGCGCCTTGACACTGGGGCGCCAGCCGGTATCTGCATTTGGATCAAACTGAAATATCACGCCGTTAGAGATAGAAGAGATACTTACTAGTGCCGGGTTGTACGGCGCCATCATGCGATAAAACCGCAAGTCGGCATCAGTAATATCATGACGCCCAGGATACACCTGCTTAAACTTATCGACTGCAATATCATCAAAATAATGCGGATGTCCGATAGGCGAACAATATGCTTCGGCCTTGAGCCCCATCCGAATAATAATTTTTCGCACATCTCCAAGCGTGAGCGGGGCAGACCCATCGACGATTGCGTATAGTTTGTTTTTGGTAGTCAAGAACACACTTGCAGTCGAGCTACGACCTGCAGGAATTGACCGAGCGTACACTTTGGCAATATCAAAACTGACACCAAACGCGTCTTTGGCGATAGCCTCCAGCTTGACATCATCATACACCTCGCTGTTCATATCTGTTAGATACTATATCAGACTTTTTGCAATTCATATGACACACATAACGACCGTCAGAGTAGTACGCACTTTTTTTATTGGTATATACCTGCGACAATAGGAGTAATGAATTCTGGATACAAATCAAGATACGACTCATTGAATGAGCGTCAAAAACAAGCCGTCGACACCATCGATGGACCAGTCATGGTCGTTGCTGGGCCAGGCACCGGCAAGACTGAGCTACTCAGTGTCCGAGCTGCCCACATACTGTCGACAACTGATACATTGCCATCATCGATCTTGTGTCTGACATTTACCGACAGCGCCGCCCAAAATATGCGCGAACGACTGGTAGGGCTCATCGGTGCCGAGGCTTACAAAATATCTATTCATACGTTTCATAGTTTTGGTAGTGAGATTATCAACAAGTACAGTGATTTTTTCTATCACGGTGCACACTATGAAGCGGCAGATGAGCTCACGACTCATCAAATTCTGACAAGCCTGCTCGAAAAACTCCCCCACGACAACCCGCTTGCCAGCACCATGAATGGTTCGTACACGTATATCAAAGCTATTAGCACGACAATTTCACAGTTCAAACGCTCAGGGTATACTCCTGACGAAATCAACTCCATCCTAGATCGCAACGACGCATTTTGCGAATGGGCAAAACCTCATGTCGATGCTGTGTTTTCTGAACGTGTTTCCAAAAAAATGTTTCCAGGTGTCGCAAAGCTACTATCAAAGCTTGAGGAATTTGATGATGAACCTCTAGGGCTGATAGGTTATCATCCGCTCAACAGGCTCATCATTAATACACTGCAACAGGCTCTCGATGATGCCCAGTCTGAAGATTCGACCAAACCGCTATCGGCATGGAAGTCCGCAAATATTTACAAGTCCGCCGATGGAAGCTATGCGCTCAAAGACACCAAGTACAGCACAAAACTCCGGGCGGCTGCGAGCATCTACTATGATTATCTCGTTGCGATGCAAGAACGTGAACTATATGACTATGATGATATGATACTGCGGGTCGTCCACGCCATGGAAGTTTTCGATGAGCTGCGGTTTGAGCTCCAGGAATCGTATCACTACATAATGGTCGATGAGTTTCAAGATACCAACGAAGCGCAGATGCGCATACTGTGGAACCTCACAAACAATCCCGTGACCGAAGGCCGACCAAACATCCTTGTCGTCGGCGATGACGATCAAGCGATTTATCGTTTCCAGGGCGCTGAGCTAAGTAATATTCTCGATTTTACTAACCGCTACAACGATGTGCAGGTCATTACACTGACTGATAATTATCGCTCCACTGCAAAAATCCTCGATATTGCAGAGCGCGTCAGCCAGACGGTCGAAGATCGTCTCACTCGGCGACTCAAAAACGTCGATAAGCACCTGGTTCCTCATCACAGCGAGCAGGGAAGTATCACGACCAACCTCTATCAAACTACGGAAAATATGTACTCGCAGCTCAGTCAAGCCATCCTGGATGATGCCCGAACAAACCCGACACAATCTCGCGCTGTTATTGCACGGACCCATGC
>CAZIEB010000026.1:0-8939 GCA_964538665.1 uncultured Candidatus Saccharibacteria bacterium | reverse complement strand
CGCGAACTACACCTCATGAAAAACGTCGAACCAGGATTTTACAAATTCGTCGGAGAGGGCGACAATACAGTAGAGAAAGTCCGCTATGAGTTAGACGAAACGAGCGAATTTACGTCAGCAAATGCCGATGGAGTCGCATTGCAGCAGGGCAAGCTGGGGCGCGTCTACATAAACGACTCGCAGTATTTCATAAGCGTGCCCGACATCGCGTGGAATTTCTACATCGGTGGCTACCAACCCGCCCAAAAATGGCTCAAAGACCGCAAAGGCCGAGCCCTAGGCTACAAAGACATCGAACACTACCAACGCATCATCACGATACTCATGGAAACCGATAGAATCATGAAAGAAATCGGTTAGTGAAGCGACGTATCGCTTCATGGTCTAACCCATAACCGATACAAAAACTCTGCGTATAACAATAACGGCACGATTGAAATACCTAACACTACCAGCGCATCATCACCATACTCATATTATCGAATTTGGATTTTCGATATTTGAATTTAGTTATAAATACTATTTATACCAGCAGCTAGGGGTCTCCGGCATCTGCAGGGAGCCCGGAGTGGAGGATTGGCTATCCGACACCCGAGCGACTGAAGCCGCCCAGGAGTTTTCGGTTCATTTGTCGGCACAAAGGAACTATCTGTTTCTTGATACGAAGAAGTGCGACTGTAGTCGCTACTAAATAAGCCGTCAGCTTTTGATCTGTAAAAACGTCAATCCGTATTTTGGCTTAAATTCCTACATGAAAAAATGATATACTAAGCATGTACATTACTAATACGTATCCAGAAGCAGGGAGAGATCTGACTCTATGAACTGCTAGCAACCGGCCGTACATGGCATCGGTGCTTCAATTCAGCCCACGAAAGGGGAAGATATGACATTATTTATAGAATGATCGTCTGCTTGCCAGGCGTTTTTTAATATCGTAATAAGGAGAAAAATGAGTACATACAAAACTGCTGAATCGGTGTCACCAAAACATCCAGACAAACTATGCGACCAAATATCTGACGCAATACTGGACGAGTATCTGCGGGTCGACCCAAATGCACGGGTCGCGGTAGAGACATGTGGCGGGCACGGTAAAGTCTTTATTACCGGTGAGGTAACAAGTAGGGCACACCCAGATATCAAACCGATCGTAAAACGACTAGCAGGCGATGTCGAGCTGCTTACGCATCTGGTAAAACAAAGCCCCGAAATAGCCCGCGGAGTCGACACTGGCGGTGCGGGCGATCAAGGCATAATGGTCGGTTATGCAACTAAGGCTACAAAAGAGCGATTGCCATTGGAAGTAATGCTGAGCCGTCGTTTGAATCAGTTTCTCTATGAGATCTGGCCGTTCGATGGGAAAACACAAGTAACTACCCGAGACGGTACTATCACCGCTATAGTTGCAAGCTTCCAAAATGCACCCCATGGGGAACTCGCGTCAGAAATTCATAACTGGTTGCGTCGCGACGATCTTGCTGTTGTCAACGACGATATAGACGTACATGCCAATCCAGCAGGAGACTGGTCGCTGGGCGGCTTTGATGCCGATGCGGGTTTGACCGGTCGCAAGCTTGTGGTAGATAACTACGGGCCGAATATTCCAATTGGTGGGGGCTGCTTTAGTGGCAAAGATCCAAGCAAGGTCGACCGGAGTGCAGCGTATATGGCGCGCAAAATAGCACTCGACTATCTCGAAGAGCATAATGCATCTGAAGTGTTCTGCCACTTAGCTTATGCAATCGGGTATGACCAACCACTCGAGGCCACGGTCACAATAGATGGCGTGCAACAACTCGTTGCAGGATATGATCTGACGCCGAGTGGAATTATAAATTTCCTTGATCTGAAACGTCCGATTTTTGAACAAACCGCACAGTATGGTCATTTTGGGCATCCGGAATTTAGCTGGGAAAACCTTACAGACAAAGAAATCACAAATTAGTCATTTATTTTAGTTACACAGGGTCTAACCCTGAACTGAAACAAAAACTCCGCAAATGACAAACAGATATATCAGGCTAGTCTTGAGTTTCAGTAAAATTTAGTGCAAGTGAATTAATACAGTAGCGTAAGCCGGATGTTTCGCGAGGTCCATCATTAAACAAATGCCCGAGGTGGCCGCCGCACTTAGCACACACAACCTCTGTGCGTTGCATACCATGAGAACTGTCAATTTTCTCGACAATCGCTCCTTTGCGCGCTGAGTCAAAGCTCGGCCAGCCACTCCCAGAATCAAATTTAGCATGAGCATCAAACAGCTCTGCGCCACAATTTGCACAGCGATACGTCCCATCGGCATGATTATGCAGCAATGAGCCCGAAAACGGAGGCTCGGTCGCTTTGTCGAACAGCACTGCACGTTGCTCAGGGGTAAGATTGGAGCTTTTGTTAGTAGTCATGGCTACAGTATACCTAACTATCGGGATAAATATTCATTGATCGCGCTATAATAAAACAAAAGGAGGTGCTATGTTCTGGAGAAAGAAAGACAAGATTGACCCGGGGTGGAAATGGGGCGCTCTAGCAGCATATATTGTCATGCTGATTGTAAATGCGCTCGCAGGGAGTACTACTTTACTGGGCGGCGTCAACACGGCGACAGTATCTGATGCAAATCCAAACCTATTTGCCCCTGCGGGACTGACATTTAGTATTTGGGGCGTTATTTATCTGCTACTAGGATTGTTTGTGCTGCGACTATTTGGCCTCGTGGGACAGAAAAAAAGTGCCGTGCCATCCAAAGACTCCGGTCAAGTGATCAAATTATTTGCGATAAGCTCACTACTCAACGTCGCGTGGTTGTTTGCGTGGCAATACCAATATTTGACGCTCAGCGTGCCGCTCATGATATCCCTACTCGTCGTACTCGCCAAAATAGTCGAGCTACTACGAGGAACTGATATGTCACTCGGAGAGTCTGTGACGACAAAGCTACCTTTTAGCGTGTATTTCGGCTGGATCTCTATTGCTACCGTCGCCAATATCACGACATGGCTCGTCAGTATCGGCTGGGATGGATTTGGAGTCAGAGAAGGTGTTTGGATGGTCGCAGTGCTACTAGTAGCGACTACAATCGGGATATTTGTGACTCTACGCAATCATGATGCTGCGTATCTGAGTGTATTTGTCTGGGCATTTGCCGGTATTTTGTATAAACATCTCTCAGGCAGCGGCTTTGACGGTGCATACCCGACAACTATCGTTACCCTGACGATACTATTAGCAGTATTTCTATCCTTGCTCGTCCCTATGTACCGAGACGCTGCAATGCGCCTGCGGGGATAAGTATGAGTCGTCTACAGAAAATTCTTGCAGTTGCGATTGTCGTACTCATTACACTCGGTGTCGTAGGGTGGTGGCAGCGCGATCGACTGATAGCACTCGTATTTGGGCCACGCCAAACGTATTCTGAGTCTGAGCGGACCGTAAGCCAGGATACAATTGCAGTTGCCGCTGAAAGCCTCGATACTCCGTGGGACGTCGCGCTGCTTCCTGATGGCGACATTTTGGTGACCGAGCGTAGCGGTCAGCTTGTCAGGATTGGCGACGATCAACGCCGTGTGACGATCGAAGGCGTGCTCGAGACAAGCGAAGGCGGGCTCATGGGTCTTGCGCTGCATCCTGATTTTGCGTCAAATCGTAATATTTATCTGGCGGTCACGACCGAAAAAGACGGTCAACCTATCAACCAGATTCGTCGATATGTTCTCGATGACGATGCGGTCACAAACCGAACAATAATCCTCGATGATATTCCAGCCGCGCAGGTGCATGATGGCGGACGTATTGCATTTGGCCCGGATGGCAAGCTGTATATCACGACAGGTGACGCAGGTCAGCCAGACTTGGCACAAGATACCTCTTCGCTCGCCGGAAAAATATTGCGAATCAACGACGACGGAAGCTTCCCGGAGGACAATCCGTTTGGCAATGCAGTTTGGAGTTATGGTCATCGTAATCCGCAAGGAATCGCATGGGATAGCCGGGAGAGATTGTGGTCAACAGAGCACGGCCCAAGTGGTGCAGATACAGGTAATGATGAGCTAAATCTCATCGAAAAAGGTGCAAATTATGGATGGCCTGTGATAGTAGGCAACGAAACAAATGATGGTATGCGCACACCCGTGCTCGAATCAGGCAAGGAAGACACCTGGGCACCTGCAGGACTAAGCGCGTCTGGCGATACGCTACTATTTACGGGACTTCGTGGTCAAACGCTCTATGTGGTGCCAGTGGATCAATCAGGTGCTGCTGGCTCGCTGGCTACCTATCTGACTAGAGAGTATGGGAGATTGCGCGCCGTTGCGGTTTACGGCGAATCTCTCTATGTCGGGACGTCAAACCGTGATGGGCGAGGTCAGCCGGCTGGAAATGACGATAGAATATTTGAGATTCCACTCCGAAGCATCCTGGACAATTAGTAGAGAGAATCAATCGCTGCGTGGTGGCTCTGTATAACGACCTGACAATTTTCGGGTAGCTGCTCTATTTCGCCATCAAGCTGAACTGGCTGAGCATCGGGTAATCGAAACTCATATTGCGATACACTCGGCGCGTTGTGAAACCCGTCGACAAAGGCGGCTATCAGTGATCGAATCGTGTTGAGCCTACCGCGGTGCCGGACAGCAATAACCTCAAAACGATCATCATCGATGACAGCTTTTTTGTGTAGTTTTACGAATTTTGCCATTTCATTGATATTTGCAAAAACGATGCTATCGTATAGCAGCGCCAACCCGTTTCGCTCGAGTGTAAATGGTGTAAAATTTTTGAGCGTTTTGAGGGTCAACCAGAGTTCGCTCCAGCGGCTTTTGCCGTGCTGATTGAGCTCATGGCCTACCTCGGGAGTAATTCCAAGCCCAATATACGAGTGGGCGTATCGATATAGCTCAAAATCATTACTCTTGGCGGTGATGCTGATGAGATCAATTGGCTTGATGTCAGCTGTTTTGATAAGACGAATCAACGGCGTGTTGCTGCGGATAACTCGTTCGTGGTCATTGGCGTTGCCGGCGCCCATCACCGCAACGATTGGCTTTTGGGCAGGAAACAACTTCTTGGCCTGCATGACGCCGTTGATAACTTCGTTGTAGCCGCCGTCACCACTCACAGATATGATGAGTGGTCGAGCGTATTTACTGGCGATATCATAGGCAATTTCGATAGCGTCCGCGGCACGTTTGGTTGGATATAACGAAGCTTTCTTCTGGATAACTTCAAAATGCCCGTTGATACTATCAGCGAGATCTTTGGCGGTCTTTTGGGCGTCGCCTGTGCTCTTTGGGTTATAAATGATCGCAATGTGATCAAACACTTTCATATCTGTAGTATATAATGGTGGTAATGAAAGAGACAATCTTAACCGGAATCCGGAGCAACGAGGAACCGACGATTGCGAACTATTTGGGTGCGTTTGTGCCGATGGTAGAGATGCAGCGCCAATATGCGGGTGAATATCAGATAAACATGTTTGTCCCCGACCTGCACAGTTTTACGACACCTATCAACCACGATAATTTGTACCAAAACACTCTCACAAACCTAAAGTATTTTGTCGCAGCCGGTCTCGATCTGCAAGACGAGTCGACCTATATGTATCGCCAAAGCTATATTCCAGCACATAGTGAACTGACATGGATACTTGATTGTTTTACCTATATGGGTGAGATGGGTCGTATGACGCAGTACAAAGAAAAATCCGCCGGCAGCGACAACGTGTCGGTCGGATTGTTCAATTATCCCGTGCTAATGGCGGCCGATATACTGCTCTACGGTGCTCGATGGGTGCCAGTGGGCGAAGACCAGTTTCAACACCTGGAGATAACACGAGATATCGCTATGCGTATGAACAAAAAGTTTGGAGAGCTATTCGTGGTGCCAGAAAGCACTGCAAAGCAATCTGAATTTATCAACCGTGACAAAGGTTTGCGTATCCGTAGCCTGACAAATCCCGCGAAGAAAATGAGTAAAAGCTCCGATGACCAAAAGTCGAAAATCTTGCTCATTGACGATCCAGATGCTGCGGTCAAAAAAATTATGGCTGCGGAAACTGATTCTGTAGGTGAAATTTCATTTGACTGGGACAATCAGCCAGGCATTACGAATTTGCTCCAGCTACTATCAATTCTCTCGGCTAGAGACCAAGCGCATGTCAATGCAGACTGGGAAGGCAAGACGAGCTACGGAGATCTCAAAAAAGCTGTTGCTGCGCAGGTGCATGATTTTCTCGTCAATTTCCAAAAGTTATACAACCTCATCGACGATGATGTACTAGTCGCGAAGCTCACAAAAGATGAGACGGCTATGTCAGCTGTCGCTCAAGACAGACTCGAGAAAGTTCAGCAAGCGGTCGGCCTGCGTCCTAGGGGCTAATGACGATATGCGACTCGATGTTTACGCCGCAACGTACTGGCCAGAACGATCGCGTTCGCAGTGGCAAAAACTGATTCGTGAAGAGCGAGTATTCGTAAACGGATCAGCAGTAACTGATGTGAGTTATGCACTAGATGAAGACGATGAAGTCCACGTCAAGGCCCCCAAGCCACCAGTACTCACTGGCGATATCGAGGTGTTGTATGAAGATGATGACGTGCTAGTCATGAATAAGCCTTCAGGAACACTCAGCCATGCAAAGGGTTTGACCCCAGAGGAGTTTACGGTAGCGGATTTTGTACGTCGTCATATGCACGCGGCTGATGATTCGATACGTCCCGGGATTGTGCACCGTCTTGATAGAGATACAAGTGGCATTATAATTGCCGCCAAGCATGACGAGGCAAAATCATTTTTGCAAACCCAATTCCAATCCCGTAAAGCCAAAAAAACATACCTCGCGGTCCTCGGTGGCACGCCAGCACAGTCTCAGGCAAAAATCGATATTCCGCTCGCCCGAAACCCAAAACGGCCCAGCACGTTTCGTATCGACCCCAAAGGAAAATCAGCTCAGACGGTATATTCAGTCATTGCATCAGCCGAAAAGTTTAGTTTTGTAGAGCTCAAACCAATTACTGGCCGCACGCACCAGCTCCGAGTACACATGGCATACATCAACACTCCTATAGTAGGGGATGTACTCTACGACGGCGAAAAATCACCAATAGGACGATTGTGTTTGCATGCATATAAGCTAGAAATTACGCTGCCAAATCGCACCAGACGCGAATTTGTCGCACCAATGCCATTTGACCTACAGGAGTTTGTAGATGGAATACAAGCTCAATAAACTCTCTCTGCACGATACGACGCTCGCTCATGTCACGCAGTATGTTAGTGATCCAAGCCACGGCATAGTCCTCACTGGCGACAAAGGGGTTGGCCTACTAACACTTGCACGTAGCATTGCGCTGGCTATCAATGCGTCGCCGATAGAAATAATCGAATCAATCGACGGCAAAGAAATATCAATCGAGCAAGTTCGGGCGATGTACGAACTTACTCATTCGAAGCGTACTACTCCTATGGCGGTCATCATAGATGATGCCGACACTATGAGTAGACCGGCTCAAAATGCATTTTTGAAGCTGCTGGAGGAGCCGCCATCACGAGTACATTTTATTTTGACCACACATTCAGCACAGCATCTGCTGGAGACTATTTTATCTCGTACTATGACGATTGAAGTACGACCGATAGACGACGACGCATCACGAAGACTACTCAAATCGTTGAATGCAGATACAGATATGCACAGCCAGTTATTATTTTTGGCTTCAGGGAGGGCGGCCGAGCTCACACGACTGGTTAGTGATGATGCTGAATTCGCACGTCAAAAGCAATTTGTGCTTGATGCTAGGTCATTTATACAAGGTGATGCGTACGCGCGTATCTCGACCTCGCAAAAATATTCGAAAGATAGACAAGACGCGATAGTGTTTGTGACCATGGTCGGAAAATTGTTGCGACATACATCGCAGCGTACGGCTACTGCTGGCCAACATATGTCTGTCGTTGCGGATACTATCGATAGGCTACATGACAATGCCAGTATCAAACTCCAGCTCTTGAAGCTATCTCTACTGCTGTAATCACGTCAACGAATATGCTATACTACATCAGTTATGTTTGGATTATTGTTACTAATAGCTCTTGGGGGATGGATACTTTGGTACCAGCGCAGCGCGGATGAGACGAATGATGCGTTTACCAACAAATTTGCCTCCCGAATGGACAAACTATGGCAAGTCGCTCATCAGAGCATCCGTGACCGCAAGTACCTACGTGCCGAGAAGGCATTGCTGACAATTCTTCGCGTCGACGAGCGAAATGCAACTGCCTACAATCGATTGGGAATACTGTACGCCAAGCAACGGGCCTACCAGGATGCCATAGAATGTTTTGAAATCGCACAGAGTCTCGAGCCTAGCGCGAGTAGCCTGCACAATGTTGGACTGATTTACTATGAGACTGGTCAATACGAAAAAGCAGCACTCGCATTTGAGCAAGCCTTAGAGATGGAAGGCGATATCGCCGCTCGACATATCGCATTTGCAAAAGTACAAGAAAAACTAGGCAGTACAAAATTGATGATTTCATCACTCGAGCGTGCCGTAGAGCTAGAGCCAAATCCGCAAAGTCTTGCAATACTTGCTGATGCGTACGAACGCGATGAACAGCACGAGCTCGCAACAGCAATTCGTGAAAAAGTGGCAAAGCTCATTATTCCTCAAGACGCACCTCGCAAGGTGCAACAGCCCCGCAAAATCGTGATGTAGTCTGATACTCGTCCGAGTTACATAGACTATTAGCAAAATAAAACCCGGTGCAAGACCGGGTAATATTATGGTGCTGGGGGAGGGATTCGAACCCCCGAAGGCTAATGCCGGCAGATTTACAGTCTGCAGTGTTTGACCGCTCCACAACCCCAGCGAGAGGTTGCTAAAGTACCATGGAGCCGCTTCAGGGACTCGAACCCAGGACCTGCTGTTTACAAAACA
>CAZIEB010000025.1:0-9849 GCA_964538665.1 uncultured Candidatus Saccharibacteria bacterium | reverse complement strand
TTCTTTTTAGCACTTATTTGTTCGGTCTGTCGTGCCGATACCGGCGGGGTCTACTAGCTGATGCGTTCTTCCCGCGATGCACCTACATAATCATAGGTTTGTGGCTGATAACCACTCGAGCACCGTTCATCGATAATGGTATCACAAAAGACATAGTATTACTACTGTTATATTAGGCTGCCTGTTGAGACTGAGTATCTTCTTCTGCCTGCTTGTATCGGTTCCATATGTCGACGATGATTTGTTCAACATCTTCTGGAGATTTGCTCGATAATAGACGAGTTTCGGTATGAAGTATTGCTTCTTTTGGAGAAATCTCTTGGGGCAAAACTTTTCTCAGATATTCGCCTCGAGAAAGATACTGCTCATATATTCCCACCAAAAATCGTTTGAAATCCGACGGTTCTTTCTCGACTAGATCACGAAAATCTTCTGCCGAAATGTTATTGTCGACTATCTCGCCTATTTTGTGTGGAGTTTGTTCATGTTCTGTCATGTAAATAAGTATATACCTTTTGCACAATTCGAGATCTTAAACGCGAATCTACCAGAGCCAGCTATTTTTCTTTACAAATTTCTGTCCGAGCCACCAGTTAGTGAGACTCCACTCTCGACGACCAAACGCCACGACCCACAGCACGAGCGCATAGATGATGTGGTCATCAATGACCGGGTTGTTCTCAAGCGGTATGAGCGCTGCCCACATGAGTAACATAATGATAGAGCCAGCAAGCGCTGCAATCCGCAACCCAATACCGAGAACGAGCGCTAGACCGACACCTAGCAAGCCAAGCATGAATAGCCAATCAACCCACGCTTGCCCAGCAAGACTATTGAATGTCGCCGCAAAAGGACTGTCGGGATTTACTCCCATTTTGAGGAATCCAGTGGTAGGTGACCCGCCAGATACCCATGCTCGCTCCGCTGCGGTTGCAAACCCAAGCCCGAACAGTTTGTCGAAAAACGCCCACAGAAACAAGAACCCAAGCGCGATACGTGTCACCGCCAGCGCCTTCCATGCGTGTGCGTAGTTAGAATTTTTTGCCATCGTTGCCCTCCCTCAATAAATTTAGATTTAGCATACCCCGCATAGCCAAAATATGCAAAGCGGATATGCTATTTCTTGGGCGGTAGCGGTAGCAGCGCGCTAGTACGAATTTTGTATGCACCCCAGCCCTCTTTGCGAGATAGTCGTCGTTCTGTCGGAGGAATTCCCGAAACAAATAGTAGCAAAAACGTCAGCACAAGCGGCCCGATAAGCCCTACCCACCCATGCACGACACTTAGTGACATCAGCCCAATGCCCCACCACTGGACTATTTCGCCAAAATAATTCGGATGACGCGAATATTTCCATAGCCCGATTGTCATAAGCTTACCAGGATGCCGATCGACAAACGCATCCAGTTCTAGATCAGCGACACTCTCTATCACAAATCCAACCGCCCAAACGAGCAGCCCAAGCACGACAAACATCGGCAACAGCACCTCCGTCGACATCATTACCACCAGCACCGGCGTCGACACCAGCACCGCGAGCAAGGCTTGGACCATGTAGATCCGCCAAAATACCATCGCATCAGTATTTGACGCCCATTTTGAGCGAATATTTGTGTAGCGTGGATCTTCTTGAGTTGTTTTTGCAACTCTATGTCCTATATGTGTCGCCAGTCGGGCGCCCCACACCGTCACTGTGCCGATAACGGCAAACTGTGCCCACGTGATATCTTGACCATCCATGAGTGTGTGTGCGAGCAGTGCCCCGAACGCTATGACAATAAATACAAATCCCCACGCCGCATCGATGATATCAAACCGTCGTAGTTGCCGTCCCACGGCAAACACGCCGCTCATAAACCCCACAGACAGCACTACCGCAAGTACAAATGTCCCGACCGCATCCATAGCTCCTCCTGCCTCTTTTTATGTGAACAATGCGCTACCGTATTTGAGCAATATAGCAACGATAAGCAAGGTGACGATACTAAACAATATAAGTTTGTCATAATCCTTTTCGACAAACTTTTGCAACTTGTGTGATGCATCTTTAGATAAGTACAAGTTGTTTTCACGAATGTTGTAGCGTGTAATCGCAAACCACACAAACGTCGTCGTCGCGGTCACGACGAGGCACCACGGACACAGCGCTTGGATGACAAAGTAGCTCATGTAGAAGAGATACATTGCAAAGACAAAGCCAAGTGTATAACAAATCTGCGCGACAAACATAAATAGTCGCGGAAATTTGACACCAGCCAGCCCTGCTATCGCAACTGTGATGACCACGGGTTCAGCTATAAGTCCCAAAAAGCTATTTGGAAACCCCCAGAGTGACGCGCTCGGGTGGAGCCCAACCGTTGCGCAGTTGAGTACGGCATTGATGCTGCAGCTAAGTACGGCATCGGGGTTGCGTGCCAGCTCTACCGCCTCGACGCTGAGTACAAACGACGCGACGAGGCTCGCGATAGCCCCGACAAGCATACTCGCAAATATCCATCGGTCATCACGCAGTTTTTTTTCTTCGTGCGTGAAATATTCTCGAATCTTATGAAGCATAATAACTTACCTCACTGATCGTCGGCAGCGGCAAGCCTCTCCATAGGTGTAGCAACACACCACTGTCGTCAAGAGCGACGACACTAGGGTACTCTACGATATCATAGGTCCGGCACAACGAAGCCCCTTCACGGGTCTCAGGATCAACCGACTCTATAATTCGGCCAGTCTGACGACGAAAATCATCCAAAAATGTAATCACCGCCCGCGCATGATCACTCTCGTCTTTGTACACCACAAACGTTTTCATTGCACTCTATTATGGACCACTTACCTGAAAAATTCTAGACATGAAGAGAGCCCGCACCGACAAAGGAGCGGCGCTGGCGATTGCTCGCCGTGGGCTCTACTTCGTCAAAACGGGGCTCATATTGGGTGGGCGGTACGAAAAATCACTCAAAGACTGCAGCGAGTCTTCTCGTTTGAGTCCACCGCGTGATGATTGATTTCAAATCCTCAAGGTCATCTTTCGAAATCGGCTCTTTCGTGACAACCGTGACTAGTTGACCGGTTTGTGTTTCCTTACGGCGAACCGTAGAAGCATGGAACCGAGTCTTGATACGAGGGCTGAGGATGTATACGTCGTAGATACTCGCACCAAACACCGAGAACTCTACGGTGCATTCCATAGACTCAATCCTAATTCTTCTCATCAATATCACCTAACTCTAGCTGGAGTGTGGATACGTACCACGGCGACTACAGCTCTAATTATGTATTGTACTGTAGAAAACACCTGCTGCAACCATAAGTTGAATCTCCAGTCATAAAAAAGCAACCCCCTGATCGGAGGTCGCTTTTTTCTGTGCTTCTAGCTAAGGACTATTGGCTATAAGCTATCTCTAACTACACCCTGTCGTCGAACCACAGCTCGTACACACATAGCAGCTACCGGAGCGTTGCGTCACATTGCCGCAGTTGCTACAGAGTGGCGATGATTGGTCGGCAATCTTGAGCTCTGCGCGAGCCGTTCGAAATGTCGTTTCGGGTGATTCAGACCTGTCGAGATCTGTCGGTACGACATTGGTCGGCTTGGTGTCATCGACAACATCCGTCACGGCTTCTGTCACAAAACTTTCATCCAGCAAGCTTGCCTGCTGTCCCGCAAGCTCGGCTTCGAGATCTTCGAGCGTTGCAAGTCCGAGCTCCAAACGATCATCGATTGAGAGATAGACGAGCGCAAGACGTCGGAAGATGTAGTCAACGATGCTTGTTGCTGTCTTCACTTCTGGGTCATCGGTGTTACCAAATGGCGCGAAGTTTGTGTTGCTCATTCCACGGACATAGGCCTTGAGCGGTACGCCGTACTGCAAGCCGTAGCTGACAGAGCGTCCAAAGGCGTCCATGAGGCCCGCGAGGGTTGATCCCATCTTGGCAACCGTGATAAATATCTCACCAGGTGTGCCGTCTTCAAACTCACCAACCGTCACATATCCCTTGAGGTCTGAGATCTTAAATTCAATCGTCTTCGAGTTGCGTACTTTTGGCAATTCACGTCGCTCATTGCTACGGACAATTTTTTCGATAACTTTTGGCTCATCAGCCTTGTCTTTGTTCTTTTTGTCACTCAGCGGCTGGCCGACCTTGCTACCGTCGCGGTAGATTGCGACTGCTTTGAGACCATATTTCCACGAGTCGAGGTGAAGCTGTTCGACATCTTCGACCGTTGCGCTCTCTGGCATATTGACCGTCTTGCTGATCGCGCCCGAGAGAAACGGCTGAACCGCACCCATCATCTTGACGTGTCCCATGTAATGAATCGAATTTTCACCCACCGCACACGAAAAGATATCATGGTCGGATTGTTTGAGGTGTGGCGCATCGACAACTGTCCCATGCTCGTGGATAAAATCGACAATTTCCTGTGTCTGCTTCTTGCTATAACCAAGTGTCTTGAGCGCGCGAGGAATCGTTTGGTTGACAATAATCATACTGCCGCCGCCGACAAGTGTCTTAAACTTAGTCAAGCTAAAATCAGGCTCGACACCTGTGGTGTCACAGTCCATCATAAACCCGATTGTGCCGGTAGGCGCCAGCACCGTCGCTTGTGAATTGCGGACACCAAACTTTTCACCGAGCTCAACTGCGTCGTCCCAGACCTGCGCAGCACTACTCAGCAGCTCTTCCTCGACCAAACTTGCATCGATATCACGTACTGCATCACGATGCTTGCGGAGTACGCGGTTCATGCCTTCTTTGTCCTTGGCATACCCCTCGAAAGGTCCGACACGCTTGGCGATCCGGGCACTCGTGGCATAACCCTCTCCGGTCATAATTGCGGTCAATGCTGCGGCAAAGGCGCGTCCCTCATCAGAGTCATACGGCAAACCTTTGGCCATCAATGTCGCGCCGAGATTTGCATAGCCCATACCGAGCTGGCGGAAACGACGGGTGTTTTTGTCAATTGCCTCAGTAGGATACTCACTGTAGCCGACCAAGATTTCTTGTGCCAAAAATATGGTATCTACCGAATGCTTGTACGCCCCGACATCAAACGTACCGTCCTCACGAAGGAATTTGAGCAAGTTCAGCGATGCAAGATTGCAGGCCGAATTGTCGAGATGCATGTATTCAGAGCACGGGTTTGAGCCGTTGATACGACCAGCCTTGGGTGTGGTGTGCCAATCGTTGATTGTGGTATCGAACTGCATGCCAGGATCGGCTGATTCCCAGGCAGCTTCGGCAACTTGGCGGAACAACTCACGCGCCTTGACGGTTTTGTAGGTTTTGCCATCTTTGACGCCCTTGAGCTCCCATTCCTTGTCGTCCTCGACTGCACGCATAAAGTCGTCAGTTACACGGACAGAGTTGTTGGCGTTTTGGTACTGAATACTGATCATGTCGTGGCCGTTGAGCCCCATGTCAAACCCGTTTTCAGCCAACACAAACGCTTTGCGTTCTTCGCGGGCTTTGCACCAGATAAATTCCTCGACATCAGGGTGATCTATATTGAGAATGACCATTTTGGCAGCGCGACGTGTCTTACCGCCGCTCTTGATCGCACCTGCGCTACTGTCTGCGCCGCGCATAAAGCTGAGCGGTCCACTCGCAGTACCGCCGCTGCCCGAGAGTTTCTCAAACGACGAACGAATCGAGCTGATATTGAGCCCAGAGCCTGAGCCTCCCTTGAAGATCATACCTTCTTCGCGGTACCAGTTGAGGATGCTTGGCATTGTGTCTTCAACTTTGAGGATGAAGCAAGCGCTCGCTTGCTGAGCGCGGTCTGGTGTACCGATATTAAACCATACAGGGCTATTAAACGCCGCCCGCTGGGTCGCCAAAATGTATTTCAGCTCGGCATTAAACGTATCAGCTTCTTCTTCACTCGTAAAATAGCCGTTGTCATAGCCGTGCTTCGTGATGGTATTGGCGACTCGGTCGATGAGCTGACGGAGGCTGTGCTCGCGCTGCGGAGTGCCGGGAGTACCGTAAAAGTATTTTTGGGCGACGATATTGATCGCATTTTGGCTCCAAAAATCCGGAAATTCGACATCATGTTGTTCAAATACGACCTTGCCTGTGCTTGGATTGACGATACTTGATTCACGTCTGACCCAATTGAGCTGATCGTACGGATGTGTGCCTTCCTCAGTAAAATAGCGCGCGATAGAAAGCGCGGACACTGTTTGTGCCATAATAGTTTCTCCCCCTCTTAGTGATTTGTTAGTAATGTGTTTGTGTTTGCCTGCTTGATACACTACCTTCTTGCATCAAGCACCACCTTGCACTGTTAGGAGTCCGAGGGATTTCGTAATGCTTGCAGCGTTTGCTCAAACTCTTCGATAGATTTGAACTCACGATACACGCTTGCAAACCTGACATACGCGACCTTGTTTCGTGTGGCCAGTTGCGCCAACACGAGATCGCCAATTTGTCGTGATTGTAGCTCACTTTCACCAAGTGCATATAGCTCATTCTCGACATCTGCGACAATTTCTTCGATCTCAACATCTGAGTTGAAAAACTTGCCGACAGAGCGATGAATTGCAACAAACAACTTGTCCCGATCAAACAATTCTCGTGCGCCGTCTTTTTTGACGACAGCAAGGTGTGGCCGCTCAACACGCTCATAGGTGGTGTAGCGATGAGCACATTTGAGGCATTCGCGGCGGCGGCGGATAGTATCTCCGTCATTGGCGTCGCGAGACTCGACTACTTTTGAATTGTCATGATGGCAACGTGGGCATTTCATACGTCTCTCCTGGACTTTGTAACTGCGCTCTACACCTCCGATTGATGTAGCTGATTTCTACTATAGACCCTATATGTAGCGCTTGGCAAGTGTATTTTATGCAACATATAGCGGTTATGGTAGTTGAGCGGTTTTTGCTACTCCTAGTATACCCTAGGTGACTCCGTCTGAAATCATTGACTTTTGTACAGTAATTTGGTATAATAATAAATGGAGGTAATATTTGTATTGCCACACCTTCACATCATCGCTCGATCCGCCAGCCGGCAGATCGCGACACAATGAAGACCAAAGACATCACGACACCTACACCCAACAGAAAGGAGGTGCACCGTGATCAACTTCAATTCGCTCTGGATCCCCACGTTCTTCACGATCATGATCGTGATCACGCTTGTCCTCATCGGACGACACACGGGGTGATACCAACATAGCGGTTGACTCTTTGGTCTTCCGCCACCAGAGGCTTTAACTATTTGAAGTTTCTGGTAGCGCCCCACTACGAAAAAACCGCCACATCGTGGCGGTTTTTTTGAGGACCAATTTACCAATTTCTACTCGCTGAAAGCGGACTAACCTTCCATTATCTACTTATCTTTCTTACGTCGCCTCAGAAACGCTGGTGTATCCGACTCATCTTCATCGACATGATGCCAGATGTTGCCCGTCGGTTCCTCTTCGGTGAAACTATTGCTGACCTGGGCAGCATGGTCATTGTTGAGATCCATATCCACCTGCTTGATTTCTTCGTCAGTGACCTCTTCACTCACCCCTGCTGCAGGTGTCATAGTCTGACCAAATGATGGCGGCATTGCTGGTTGCTGCTCGTGAAAATATTCAGAATCAAATCCGGTCGCAATGACAGTGATGATGAGTTCGTCCTCGATTTCAGGCTTGAGTGTCGCACCAAAGATGATATTTGCGTCTGGCGAAACAGCGGCGGTGATGATTTCGGCAGCTTCTTGAATCTCGCTCATACTCATGTCATAGCCACCAGTCACGTTGAAGAGCACACCCTTGGCACCATCGATGGATACTTCGATGAGTGGTGACTCGATAGCCTGTTGCGCAGCTTTGGCGGCACGATCTTCGCCACTAGCGCGTCCGATACCCATGAGCGCAGAGCCGGCATTCGCCATAATGGCTTTGACATCAGCAAAATCAAGGTTAATCAGTCCGTGTTCTGTGATAAGTTCAGAAATACCCTGCACGCCCTGGCGAAGCACATCATCAGCGATCTTAAATGTTTCGAGTAGTGGCGTACGGCGATCGATAGTCTGCAATAAGCGATCGTTCGGGATTGTGATGAGTGTATCGACTTGGCGACCAAGCTGCGTTACGGCCCAATCTGCGTTTGCACGACGTTTTTCACCCTCAAAGCTAAACGGTTTGGTTGCGACACCTACGACCAATATACCCAGCTCACGAGCGATATTAGCCACTACATGGCCTGCACCTGACCCGGTACCGCCACCGGCACCGATCGTGACAAACACCATATCAGCACCTTCGAGCGCCTTGCGTATTTCGTCCCTAGACTCTTCGGCTGACGCTTGACCAACCGCTGGGTCAGCACCGGCACCGAGGCCTCGTGTTGTCTCGCGGCCAATGTGGATTTTGACGTCTGCACGTGAATTGTGTAGTGCTTGCGCATCAGTGTTGATGGCAATAAATTGTACGCCGGCCAAGCCAGCGTCTTTCATACGGTTGACGGCCGAGCCGCCTGCGCCACCCACACCGACGACTTTTATGGTCGCAAATGTTTGGATATCGCTTGGTTTTACTTCAGGCATATAATATTTCCCTCGCTTTGTTCACAATCATATAATGATTGAGATGCTTTGTTCACAATAAGTATACACTGGTTCAATTGTGGTGCCAAGCAAGTGTTCGATATTTTTCCACAAGACGTGAATGAACACATTTTATGTACGAAACTTACCAAATACCCCTGTTATTTTTTTGGACAAACTTTGTAGTGATTGGCTCTTTTTGCCCGAAGATGAGTGCTGAGATGATGTGTGATGTCCGACATGTTGGCCTTCAAGATCGATAAGCATGAGCCCAACGACCGTACTCCAGCCCGGATCCGATACTTTATCAGCTACGCCAGCGTACTCAGGAATCGCACCGATACGTGCGCTGAGCTGCAGTGCGTGCTTGGCATATTCTTCGATATTTCGTAGTTTTGCTCCGCCACCAGTGAGGACAACTCCACCAGGGAGCTTTGCTGCCCGACCAATACTCTTGAGTTCATTGTTGACGAGCTCAAACATCTCTTCTAAACGCGCGTCGACTATCATATCGATATCAGCAACCGGAAATTCATGCGTCGTATCGCCAATTTTGACCGACACCGTGTCTTCACCGGTGCGCGGCTTGTGTGTCGCGACTGCATGCTCGAGCTTGACTTGCTCAGCGACGTCGAGATCGGTCTTGAGACCTATTGCGAGGTCATTGGTGATATTGACACTTCCCATCGGTAGTATCGCAACATGCTGCAAATCACCTTCTTCGTACACGGCAATATTTGTCGTCGTCCCACCGATATCGACGAGTACGACGCCGTTTTCGGTCTGCTGGTCAGTCACAACAGTTCGAGCCGAGGCGAGCCCTGCCACAACAGTGGCACTCGGATGAGTTTCGGTCATTTCACAGGCTTTATGCAGATTTTTGAGATGTGGACCAAGCGCAGTGATGACATGTGCATCAACTTCTAGACGCACACCAGTCATGCCGATTGGGTCTTTGATATTGTCTTGCCCGTCCAGCTGATAGCTCCGCGGTGTCACATCGAGAATTTCGCGATTTGCCGGCAATTGTACGACTGTGGCAGCTTCTTCAACACGATGCAAATCTTCTTCATTGATCTCACGACCGCCAGCACCGACCGCAATCACACCACGCGAACTCATACCGATGATATGCGAGCCATTGACGCTCACTGTTGCGGCATTGATTTGATACCCGCTCATACGCTCAGCCAGTTCTAACGCTTTGTCGATCGCACTCGCTGCATTGACGAGATTGACAACTGTTCCTTTGCGCATACCGCTATTGGGGCATTCACCGACACCAATAATTGTCGGGCTGGCCTGACC
>CAZIEB010000024.1:0-10746 GCA_964538665.1 uncultured Candidatus Saccharibacteria bacterium | reverse complement strand
AATAGCCGCCTCGCTGGACACAATCCGGAATAACCAAATTGTACGAGACGGCTATTTAAGCCCATACAAAAAGTCATTCCGTATTTGATTGTGTGCAGTTCCATTATAACAACAAAAACCGCCAATGGCGGCAAAAAGGCGCAGCCTACGGCTGCCCAAAATTCTTTTCTCCCCCCTGAAAACATCTGGTTTTTGCTCCGCAAAACCATACAAAAAACAGGCGCAACGCGCCTGAATTCTGAAATTTGTCCCGATTTGGTGGAATTTTACAACTCCGCTAGAACCTATTTTGAGGAAAAATGCTGAAAGCTGCAAGGCGGCGGGCAATGCCCGCCCCGCCAGAAAAACCCTTTGCATTTTTGAATTTCCCCCCGCTGATTTTTTCTTTTTTATGGAAAAGGGTATTTTCTGTCGAGTCGCCTGCCGCTTTTAGCGACATTTGCGGCGATTATTTATGCAAAGCCTTGCGCAATCCGCTCCGTCCTAGGTTGAGCCAGTAATCGGTTTCTTCGGTATCGTTGCCGTTTATAAACTTCTCTTGGTGTGCGCCCATAAACTCCATAGCCACGCCTGCTAGGGCGTAGGCGGGCAAGTGTTGGCGTTCGTCCTCTGTCAATTCAGCAAATTGGCTGTATTCGTCAGCAACTTGCGTACATCTATCCTGTAGGGTGGTTGTGTCGTCTTTGTTGTGTAACAGGTTTGCGGCAATTACAGCCAGTTCTTGTATCCGTGGGTAGCGATTAGCAACCGAGAAGTCTAAAACATAAATCTTGCCATCATTGGTTTTTAGTATGTTTGTCTTGGTAAAGTCGCCGTGAACAAAGGCGCGCGGTAACTCGTTTACAGGCATAACGTTGTACTGCGCCATTACTTGCTCCACCAAAGCCAAATCGTCAGGCTCAACATATTGTTTTACTCGCTCAAACATACTGCCGATGTTCGGAATCGCCCAACTGTCAAACAAATAGGGCGGTTCGTAGTCTATGGCGTTTATTTTGGCGGCTTGCTCCAAAATAGCGCGGCGTTCACTGTCGTCAGGCGCACGGTCTAACTCAAAAAATGTCTTGCCCTCAATAAATCGCATTAGCACCAGGCTAACGTCGCTTTCGGTGTGGGCAATTTCGCCACTCGCCGTTGTTATGAGTTCTGGGTGGCTAACGCCAGCCGCAACAACTCTTTGCATTATGTCTGTATAGCGTGTTATTTCCTCTGGTTTGCGAGTTTTCGCAAACATTTTTGCTAAATAGCGGGCTTGGTCGGTTTCAATAATTACGTTGCAGTCCTCATAACCAACCTCAACAACGCTATAACTAGTCGGCGTGCCAACGCCGTACACTTCGGCAATTTGTCCGATTAGCGGTTCAAGGTCGCCAGTATAGGCGAGGCGGTCTGTTGGTTTTTGGGTTTCGGTCATATTTCAAGTTCTTGCACAATTTGCTGCATAGCAGGCACATATTTATCGGGGTTATCTTGTAGCTCTTGTTTCATTTGTCCAACGTCAACCCAAGCCAACTCGTCTACTTCATCTGCTTGCATTGTAAAGCTGTCGGTTTCCCGATCAACAGTTGCAAAATACCATTGGCAAAAATAGTTTCTAGGGAAGGTTATGTGTGTCTTTTTGCCTTTAGTGAACTCTGCGCCAGTCAGTCCGATTTCTTCTTCAGCTTCTTTGTAGATGTTGTCGTCATAGGTTTCACCCTCGTCAATGGTTCCTGCGACAGCAGGACCCCAGCGTCCAGGGTCTTTGTCTTTTATCGCTGCACGCTTGGCAAGCAACGCTTGTCCGAGTGAGTTAGTAATCCAAAGAGCTGAAACACGATTGATATCTGTACTGTAATCAACTTCTGAGCGTTCCTTTACGCCGATAAATTCGACATTTTCGTTTACGATTTGGATTTTCATTTTGTCGCAATAACACTAATCTCAATAGTAGCCCCTAGCGGCAATGTAGCGACACCAACTGCCTCACGAGCTGGCAATGTATCCGTAAAATATGTTGGATAGAACTTATTGATTTCGGACATCTGAGCGAGGTCAGTTACATAAACGGTTGCTTTCACTATGTTGTCAAGTGTTAAATTGGCAGCCTTGAGGACTGTTCTAATATTCGTCATTATTTGTTTGAGCTTTTCTTCGACAGTTTCGCCGACCATTTCACCGTCAACATTAATATTGATTTGCCCCGATACGAACACCAATTCGCCAGTATCTATTGCTTGAGATAATACTCCTGGCACAGAGTCTGCGTCAGGAGTAGAGATTTCTTTTTTCATAAGTCATATTATACCAGACTTTCATCTGTTTACACTCCGCTTGCGGAGCGTGTCGGCTGCGCCGACCGAGCCACGCCGCCTCTGCGCTTTAGCGCAGGCGACCCGACAGAAACAGCCTTTTCCTTAAAAAATTAAAAAATCGGCGGGGGAAATCTCAAAAAATGCAAAGGCTTTTTCTGGCGGGGCGGGCATTGCCCGCCGCCTTGCAGCTTTCAGCATTTTTCCTCAAAATAGGTTCTAGCGGAGTTGTAAAATTCCACCAAAGATAAGACCCGATCATGCATCGGGTCTTATCTTTGGTGCGTACGGTCCGAGGGCTTGAACCGATAGGCGTAAATTGCCATTCGGCAATCTACGTTTTCAATGCTTGGCCGAACGGAAGTCTCTTGCCAGAACGAGACGGCCAGCTTTAGCTGGTGAGTGAGCAAAATGAGTCAAGTCCTTTCATCCGCACCAATTCAAGGATCGGTCTTCGTGGCCGATTTTTGAATTAGTGTCTGAGTACATATAATATTTTTTAGTCATTTGATAGACTCGATACAGTATGGAAGACCCCCGAAATTTGATAGACGAATTCAAAGGTGAAGCTCATGAGACCATCATACGTCAGCTCGACAAAAATGGTGTGACGCTTGAGATTGCATGTGAGAATACACTGAGGGACTTCAATATGGGTTCAATTATCCGTACCGCAAACGCATTTGGCGTACGCAGAGTCCATATTGTCGGCAGAAGGCAATGGAACAAACGTGGTGCTATGGCAACAAACAAATATCTGCATGTGGTGCACCACTCTACACTGGATGAGTTTGTAGCCGACATGGCTATGAGAGATATACATATATTTGCACTTGAGAATAATTGTGAAAACGAGCAGCTTCATGACGTGGCCTTGCCAAAGAATCTCTGCCTAGTATTTGGCCAAGAGGGACCAGGGTTGTCGCAGGAGTTTTTGGACAGAGCCGAAAAAGTACTAGAGATCGAACAATCCGGAAGTACGCGTAGTATGAATGTTGGTCACGCTGCTGCAATCGCGATGTACGAATGGTCGCGCCAGCATACGTATGGTCTGGGTCATGAATGATTCTGCTTCGATGCTCCATCTGCTGCTCGGCTACAGTGAAGTGATCTTGCTGATACGGATTGTTTATATGATTGAATGGGCTTTGCTTGCGCTAGTTGTGGCTATCATTATCCTGCATGCGATAGATATCTCTCAAAAAACGTCGTATCTATACCGCAGTAAAAAACCTGTTTCTGGATGGAGCCGACGGTTCTATCCGGCTGTGCTACTGCTTGTTGTCGGTATCGGTTTTGTGCTTGTCGCGACCTCTGAATTTGTGCATGGTCGAGTGCCTTTTGTACAATAATGACGCTTATCCTTGCAAAATGGCGTGAAAAATGCAACAATAAGCCATAATTATGCCAGGATTGCCATCACAACCATACAAAGGAACTCGGGACTTTTATCCTGAGGATATGCGCGTACGAAATTATATATTCACGACTTGGCGTCGAGTCGTGGAGGGTTTTGGGTACGAAGCCTATGACGCACCACTGTTGGAGCCGCTCGAAATATACGCAGCAAAAACTGGACAAGAAATCGTAAACGACCAGACCTATCTATTCACTGACCGTGGCGGGCGAAATGTTGCAATTCGGCCTGAGATGACCCCGAGTGTTAGTCGTATGGTAGCGGCAAAACGCCAAGAACTTGGCTATCCATTACGGTGGTACAATATCGGACAATTTATGCGTTATGAGCGACCACAGAGGGGCCGCGAGCGCGAGTTTTGGCAACTCAATGCTGATGTATTTGGGATAGATGGTGTTGCTGCCGATGCCGAAGTAGTCGTATTGGCTGATCGAATTATGCGGGCTTTTGGCGCCGACAAAAAAATGTACACCATCCGTATCAACAACCGCAAAATGATCAATCTAATGATGAGCGAATACCTAGGGCTCGATATCGTACAGTCCCAAATGATGATTAAGCTGTTTGACCGCAAAGACAAATTGCCTCGGGAGGAATTTGATGCGCAGGCACGAGATATTTTCGGAGAAGAACAACACTTTGAGGGTATGAACAAAATCCATGCGCTGCTGGCGGCTGAAAGTATGGCCGATTTGCCACGAGAGTTACTCGATAGTGAATCAGTCCGTGAGGTGCAAGAATTATTTACCTTGCTCCACGAAGCAGGTATCGAAAACGCTGCGTTTGACATCAGTTTGATGCGCGGCTTTGACTACTACACTGGAATGGTGTTCGAAGTATTTGATAATCACCCAGACAACAACCGCGCCATGTTTGGCGGTGGTCGCTATGACGGTCTTGTCGGACTTTTTGGTGCGGAACCAATTGCGACTGTCGGCTTTGCGCCGGGACTGACTATGACAGAATTATTCCTCCAATCTCACAATCTTTTGCCGGATTTCGTCTCAACCACAGACGTATATATGATTACGCTCGGTGACGTCCACAAATCAGCTCGCCGATTAGCTGATGAACTCCGAGAAGAAGGTGTTCGAGTCGCGCTCGACACGACGGGTCGCAAGATTGATAAGCAGATCAAAACTGCAGTCAAGCAGCGCATCAACTACCTCTTATTTGTCGGTGAAAAAGAAGTCGCAGATGGTATCTACAAGCTCAAAGATGTTGCCCATGAGACCGAGCAGGAACTGTCGCTTGAAAGAATAGTCACAACAGTCAAAGACCGACGACGTCGACAAAAACAAGCACAACGTCGCGATCAAGATGACCTTGATATTTAACGCGTCGGCGCTATAGGGTGGTTCGCATAGAGCATAGATATCTGGTAGACTGAGTAGTTATGAAACATACTCTCAAGAAATTATCAGATACACAAGTACTTGTCAGCGTCGCTGTCGATGAGGCTACACTCACTACCGCAAAAACCCATGCCCTAAGTCACTTAGGTAAGTCCGTAAAAGTCCAAGGATTCCGCAAAGGCAAAGTCCCAGCTGCGGTTATCGAAAAAAATGTCGATCAAAATGCGCTTGGCACAGAGACCGTAGAATCTGCAATCAATCTCGCCCTCAACCAAATTATTGCTGATGAAAACCTACGCGTCATTGATCAGCCGGCCATTGAGATTAAGAAGTTTGTACCGTTTTCGACACTCGAATTTGATGCGACTATCGACGTGCTTCCCGAGATAACACTCGGTAATTACAAGAAATTGAAAGCAACACCACAAAAAACAGCTGTCACCGACAAAGAAGTGACTGAGGTTATCGAGCGAATGCGTCAAGGTTTTGCCGAAAAAACTCCCGTCACACGCAAAACCAAGGATGGTGATGAAGTTGTCATCAATTTTGAAGGCAAAGATGAAAAAGGCGCTAGCATCGAAGGAGCCAGTGGCAATGAATATGCGCTGCGAATCGGTAGCAATACGTTTATACCGGGTTTTGAGGAACAGCTTGTCGGGCACGGTGCGGGCGAGACGTTTGATATCAAAGTCACTTTTCCTAAAGACTATCACGCCGATCATCTCAAGGGCGCGCCTGTTACGTTTACCGTGACGATAGTCTCAATACTCGACGTGTCGCTGCCAAAAGTTGATGATGAGTTTGCAAAAAAATCAGGTCCATTTGACTCTATCAAGGCTCTCAAATCAGACATCAAACGCGAATTACAGGACCAAAAAGATCGACAAGCCGTCGAAAAACTCAAAGACGACTTGCTCGGCGAACTGGTTGAGAAGAGCAAAGTACCTCTTCCGCAAATCCTTGTCGATGATCAAGCAAAGTCTATAGAGCAGGATTTGATGCAAAATCTCATGTACCGCGGCCAGACAATCGATCAGTACGTCACCCAACAAGGCTTCAAAGATGTCGAAGAGTGGCGAACCAAGGAATTATCTGAGGCTGCAGAGCGCCGAGTAAAAGCCGGTCTCGTCATAGCCGAGCTTAGCAAAGTTGAGAATATTGAGATTTCCAAAGACGAACTCGAAGCAGAGCTCGCTCGGCGCAAGGAAGAAGCGCCCACCATGGCTGCGCAGCTCGAGTCTCCAGATGCACGACGTGATCTAGCCAATCGCGTAATCACCGAAAAGACGATCAATCGACTAGTTGAAATAAACTCTTAATTGTGCTATAATATACCTGTCCGCGCGTTAGTCAGGATAGGAGTCTAATGAAGGATAGTCCTCGGCACACATATGAGATATATCACCAAGCGTGGTATATCATCTATATGCCATATATCGCCTTCGCCGTCATGGTGGCCTTCTTCCTCGGCCTGTACATATTGCACGCCATGAGCCTACTGGTAGAGGTTGGTGTCATTCTCGGCATTCTCGCACCTGGGGCTCTAATCGAGTTTGGCCGCTCAAATAATCGCAAGCAAATCAACGAAGAACAAGCCAAGAGATTCAATTCTCAACAGTGATGACCGACGCGCGGACATCACCCAAGCATATCTAGCACTCTCATTTGACGAGTGCTAATTTTTTGCTACAATAAGTGATATGAAATCACGTAGTTACCTTGTCCCGACAGTTATCGAAAAATCACATGACGGTGAGCGAGCTTTTGATATATACTCACGACTGCTCAATGAACGCATCATCTTCTTAGGCGAAGAAGTCAACGAACATACCGCCAATATTGTCGTCGCACAGTTGCTCCATCTTGCCTATGATGACCCAAAGCGAGACATTTCTCTGTATATCAATAGCCCCGGCGGCAGCGTCAGTGACGGTCTAGCAATTTATGACACCATGCAGTTCATCAAGCCCGACGTTGCCACCTACGGCATAGGGCTCCAGGCAAGCATGGGTGCGTTTTTGCTCTCCAGTGGGGCAAAAGGCAAACGGTATATGTTGCCGCACGCCCGCGTAATGATCCATCAGCCGAGCAGTGGTACTCAGGGGCGGGTTACCGACCAGGAGATCACATTGCGAGAAGCGGTGCGACTCAAAGAGCTCCTCGCGGAAATCACCGCAAAAAATACCGGCCAAAAACTATCCAAAGTCAAACAAGATATGGAGCGCGATTTTTGGATGAATGCCAAAGAAGCAGTAGACTACGGAATCGCAGATAAAATCATCCAAAAGTCTTGACCACTGCGTCGACATAGCTTACAATAAGTGGTAATGAAGATTGAATAAGATAGGGGTATTGTACACGCACGCCATTGGCGGGCGTTTTTGCGTGTTGACCCCCGCCTTAGGTAACTTCGCCGCCAAGTTACTACATCACTAACCACCAAGGAGCATAGGTTTATGGCCAAAACCACCAAGAGTACTCCCAAAGACCGAGTTTTTTTCACGCAAAAAGACTCAGTATTGGAGTTGCCCAACCTCATCGCCCACCAGGTAGACTCATGGAAAGAGTTTGTCGAAACGGGCTTGGGCGAAATATTTGCTGAGATTAACCCAATCAGCGATTATACGGAACAAAAACTTGAGTTACGATTCAAAGACTACCACTTTGAAGATCCAAAAATTACCGAAGCAGAAGCACGGTATGACAATATTAGCTTTGAAGCCCCACTCAAAGCGGTCGTGGAGCTGACAAACAAAGTGACAGGTGAAGTCAAAGAGTCAGAGATTTATCTTGGTGACTACCCATGGATGACTGAGCGCGGTACATTTGTAATCAATGGCGCAGAGCGCGTAGTGGTCTCACAGCTGATTCGTAGTGCAGGTATTTTCTTTACGGCCGACAACCACGGTGGACGCAACTACTACGGCGCAAAGCTGATTCCTGGCCGTGGCGCCTGGCTTGAGTTCGAGACTGCAACAAACGGTGCGATGTTCGTCAAGATTGATCGTCGTCGAAAAATTGCCGTCACGACACTGTTGCGCGCGCTCGGATATGCCTCAAACACCAGTATCAAAGAGCTTTTCAAGCATGTCGATACCGGTGAAATCAATTATGTCGATGCAACGATCGAAAAAGATTCGAGCAAGGGCACCAACGAAGCGCTTATCGAGGTCTACCGCAAACTCCGACCAGGTGATCTTGCGACTGTCGACAACGCTCGCGGCATGATCGAGAGAATGTTCTTTGATTTCAAACGATTTGATTTTAGTAGGGTTGGCCGCTACAAACTCAATCAACGCCTTGGTTTGGATGTCGCCAATACAACCGAAAACCGTGTTATGCGTCTTGAGGACCTTGTAGCTATTATCAGCGAGATTATTCGACTGAACAACACACAAGAACCTGCAGATGATATCGATGCACTTAGCAACCGACGCGTCAAACTGGTCGGTGAGCTTGTCGCTCGCCAATTCCGTATCGGTATGCTCCGCATGGATCGAAACGCCAAAGACCGAATGAGTGTCAGTGATATCGAAACCGTGACACCAGCGCAACTTATCAATGCTCGACCAGTTGTGGCTGCAGTACGAGAATTCTTCGCGAGTTCGCAGCTCAGTCAGTTTATGGACCAGACGAATCCTATGTCAGAACTGAGCCACAAGCGCCGTCTGAGCTCGATGGGACCTGGCGGCCTTAGCCGTGAGCGTGCCGGACTCGAAGTACGTGATGCGCACCCGACTCACTATGGTCGTCTTTGTACAGTAGAGACTCCAGAAGGAGCCAACATTGGTTTGGTACTCAACCTCGCAAGCTATGCTCGCATAAATGAATATGGGTTTATCGAAGCCCCATACCGAAAAGTCGTCAAAGGCAAGGTCAGTGATAAGGTTGAATACCTCAACGCCGCACAAGAAGCAAATGAGATTATTGCTGAAGCAAATGCCGATATGACGGATGGCAAGATTTCCGGTCGTGTCAGTGCACGTATTCGACTCGAGCCAGGTGAAGTCGATGCCGATGAGGTTACCTACATGGATGCCGCGCGCAAGCAGATTATCGGTACAACTGCCGCACTCGTGCCGTTTATCGAGAAAAACCGTATCGACCGTAGCTTGACTGGCTCAAACATGCAACGTCAAGCAGTACCGCTTATTCGTACACAGGCTGCAACAGTAGGCACTGGAGTCGAAGCAGACATCGCCCGCAATACTTCGCAACTAATTGTCGCTGAGGCAGCAGGCGAAGTTGTCCGCGCTGATGCCGACGAAGTACATGTCTCTTACGGTCCAAAAGATGTTCGTGTCTACAAACCGGTTCACTTTGAGCAGAGTAACGATGACCGTTCAATCAATCAACATGTCATGGTTTCTCGCGGTGACAAAGTCAAAAAAGGTGACATTTTGATCGAAGGCGCCAGTATCTCTGACGGAGAACTCGCACTAGGACGTGACTTAACGGTCGCCTTTATGCCATGGAACGGCTACAACATGGATGACTCAATAATCTTGAGCCAGCGCATTGTGCAAGACGATGACCTGACGAGTATCAATATCCAAGACTTTATGGTTGAAGTTCGAGAAACCAAGCTTGGTCCAGAAATTGTCACTCGTGATATCCCAAATGTCTCAGAAGAATCACTCAGGCACCTCGATGAAGATGGTATCGTCCGTGTAGGTGCAGAAGTCAAAGCTGGCGACGTCTTAGTCGGAAAAATTACGCCAAAAGGTGAGCAGGAACTCAGTTCTGAAGAGCGATTACTGCGCGCCATCTTTGGCGAGAAGGCCAAGGATGTCCGAGACACTTCTCAGCGAATGAGCAACGGCAAACAAGGCAAAGTTGTAGGCGTGAAGATATTCTCACGAGAAAATGGCCATGAGCTCAAAGCCGGTGTCTTGATGCAAATCCAAATATATGTCGCACAGCTTCGCAAAATTGCAGTTGGAGACAAGTTGGCTGGACGACACGGAAACAAAGGTGTTGTTGCACGAATTCTGCCAGTCGAAGACATGCCGTTCATGGAAGATGGAACGCCAGTTGATGTGATACTCAACCCGCTCGGCGTGCCAAGTCGTATGAACCTCGGACAGTTGTTTGAAACGCACCTCGGTATGGCTGCGCGTGCTCTTGGGTATCGCGTTGCGACCCCGCCTTTCAACGGCGTGCCAAACGAAGTCATTGAGCAAGAACTCGAAAAAGCCGGACTACCACGTGACGGCAAACTGCAGTTGTTTGATGGCCGCACCGGTGATGCTTTCCAAGAAAAAACTACTGTCGGTGTCATGTACATCATCAAGCTGCACCACATGATCGCAGATAAGATTCACGCTCGCTCAATTGGTCCATACACGATGGTCACACAGCAGCCACTTGGCGGTAAAGCGCAAAACGGTGGACAGCGATTTGGTGAGATGGAGGTCTGGGCGCTCGAAGCGTACGGCGCCGCACACACCCTCCAGGAGATGCTCACGATCAAGTCCGACGACACGGTCGGTCGCGTCAAGGCGTACGAAGCCATCGTCAAGGGCGAGAACATCCCCGAGCCGACCATCCCCGAGAGCTTCAAGGTGCTGCTCAAGGAGATCCAGTCGCTCGCGCTCGACATCAACGTCCAGACCCGCGAGGGCGCGGTGCTCGAGGTCACGGAGGAGCAGGACGAGCTCGTCCGCGCCGCCGAGGAACTCGG
>CAZIEB010000023.1:0-10960 GCA_964538665.1 uncultured Candidatus Saccharibacteria bacterium | reverse complement strand
GCCAAGACACTGGGCTATGTCGAAACGTATTTTGGGCGTCGTCGCCCAACTCCCGATGTTCGCTCGAGCAATTTTATTGTCCGGCAGGCTGCTGAGCGCCAAGCAGCAAATATGCCGATACAGGGCACTGAGGCGGATTTGATGAAGATGGCGATGATTAGGGTGGAACATTGCCTCTCATCAGCACATGACAATCCTGCTCCGGATACCCGGCAATTTGAAGTTGACAAATTGCCTCTTGCGGAAAGCAAAGTATCCTCAGCAGGACCGTCTCATGCTGATGCCGCACATCAGGTATTGCAAATACACGACAGCATACTGGTCGAGTGTCCTCGCGACCAAGCTGACTCGGTCGCTGAGATGCTCAAAGACACCATGGAAAATATTTATCCAGATCTCGGCATCCGCCTCGATGTCGATGTGCATATTGGGGATAATTGGGGAGAGGTGTGATTATGAATGAGAATGTTGGCGAATATAAAAAGCTTGTACGGGACGGTATACCCAGAATTATTGAAGACGATGGGCTACGGCCAATAATCCGTCGGCTTACAGATGATGAATATGAGTCAGAATTATATAAAAAGTTAGCTGAGGAAACTGCAGAAGTGGCAGAGTCGGACGGATCGCTAGAGGAGCTTGTTGATGTCATGGAAGTGGTAAGAGCCATATGCAAAGCAAAGGGATATAGAATTCAGGATGTAGAAGATGCACGTACTCTTAAACGTCAAAAGCGAGGCGGATTTGATGAGAAGGTATTTCTCGAGAGGATAGCAGAATAGATCTATGATTAAAGCCGTTATCTTCGATTGCTTTGGAGTACTGGTGCGGGGGAGTTTGGAGCCATTTATCGAAAAACATTTTGGCGCCGACCCGGAAGATCAAAAGTCAATGCGACACCTTGATCATCTTGCGAGCAGGGGCGTGCTGACCGAAGCGGAGTACCTCGAAAAAGTTGCTGAAATCACAGGACTTACCGCCGAACAAGTTGATGCTGAGCTTGATCAAAACCCAGCAAACAAGCCGTTATTTACCTACATTCGCGATGAGCTCAAGCCTAAGTACAAGATTGGATTTCTCTCAAACGCCTATGACAATTGGATGGACCAGCTCTTCACGACTGAGCAGCAACAACTATTTGACAGTGTCGTGCTCTCCTATGATGTGCACATGGCAAAACCTGACCCACGTATCTACCATCTTGCCGCAGACAAACTCGGCCTCAAGCCACAAGAATGTATATTTGTCGATGATATCGCCGAGTACTGTGACGCAGCTCGCGAGATCGGTATGCACGCTGTACACTACCAAACCTTTGATCAGTACAAGCGCGAGCTTGAACAAATACTTGCATAACGAACTAGTAATTTACCGTTCGAACAACCGAGTATTGTACTCATAGCGCATGTGCGCAAAGATTTCGAGCAGCTTGAGCAATCGAAGTGCTCGTATACCGTGAAGTGCTTCGAATGTCTGGAGCGGCAAGGGGATCGCCGCAAACAAAAAATACCAGTTGTGGCGCCAGTACTGACGGCGGTTTTTTGCATAGTGTAGCTCAAACACGAACTCCAGCAAAAACAGCACCGACACCATGAGTTCAAAAATATGTGTTCGCAGCATTTGTGCTTCGGAAAATGCATACAACTGCTCAGCCGCGAGCAGCCCGAGGCTGATGGCGACAAGCGTAATCATGACAACTTCCTTGACGACGAGAAACCGACGAAGTTTTTTGCGGGCGGACTGCTGCATATCTCACTCCATAATACGCTACACTATGTAGGTATGCATACACGCCTATGGCAACAATTTCGTCCCGCTCGAGTCGCTCGCTATCATCAAATCGATGATGTGTTCACGCGGGCGAGTGATATAGTCTATGGCTTGCCGATACCCAAGCGAAAGTTTTGGATACGCAAAAACTACCAGGCCCTTAACACATTAATTGCCAGTGCGCTACTAGAGGCGCAAGACCAGCATTCGAGCGAACACTATGTCGCGGCGCTCGTACTACAGGCTCCGCGAGCTGTTGTCGCGCAGCGGCGTATGGACGGGCACCCAAACGGCACACATGACAAGCACCGACGCATAGATGAGCTTATTTCGTTTAATGATACGTACGTCTCGCTCATTTTGTCGCTGCACGATGATGATCGCGAGCAGGCCAACGATCGGCTCAAGCAGCTGATGGATAGATTTTGTAAATATCTCAAAGCACCATGTTTTAGCAATGAGCAATGGGAGGCAATTACGCACGGTCTCAGCCGAGAAATCGCAGTCTATCGTACCGCTAAGGAGCTTGGGTATGACGTCCGTATGACGAGCCGACAGCAAGATGCGATGGGCGTCGATATGGTGATTACGGATTCGCGGCGCGATCGGTCTATCAATCTCGATATCAAAACTCGCTCCAGCTTTCATTTCCGGCTCAAAGATCTCGCAAAAGAAGGTCGCATACCCGAAATGCAGCGCGAAGCAGCCGAGCATGCGGGGTTTTGCATGGTGGTCAATGGCCACGGCGACGAAGCAGTACACACGATACTCCTGCGTATCGATGAAGAAACGTATGGGAGAATAGATGCGTTTCGTCTAGAGCGCCCTCAGGCACTCGCGGCTAAGCTCGAAGAGATTATGCGGTACTAAGCTGGAACATTATTGACAATTTATCCGCACGGGCGTATTACAGTAGTAGGACTCGTTATAACAAACACAAGTCTCAGAAAGTAGCACGACATGGCCGAGGGATCCGGTTCTATTGATCGTAACACGCTACCTAGCCCAGGTAATGTAGACACTGCTGAAATAGTACAAACTAGAGAAGCACAGCAACTTAAAACGCTTGCGCAGCGAATGTGTGATGAATCCCGTTTCGCCATGCAGATTAATGGGTCTACAGATTACCAAATTAATGATCCACTCCAAAATTATCGTGAACTCAAATATTTTGTTATTGGCGACGTACGACCACTCGTACGACAAGATTTACACTATCCGCCAGGAGTAGAACGCTGGACACGACGTGGCCGTCGGGTCTATGGCGTGGAGATAGCCGCCAGTATTGATCCAGCCAATGGTGACGTGATGATTATTCGTAAAGACGACATACCACCGAGCAGCGATCCGACCGACTGGATGGTGATACGAGGAAATTTGCTGACAGGTGTGTTCGACCAGATAGAAATTGATAAGGTACAAATTATAACGGGAGAAGATGGCGATATAGTTCAGCTAGAAGTACCACCTGAAGCTAGCCCAAAGAACGCCAACAGAGGATGGACACGTATAGAAGCGCAGCTGTCGCCCATGTATCACGCAATTGGCGATATTACACTTTCGCGGGCAGATTACCATGGGCGGGGCGTGGGGCCAGAACCACATCGTATACAAGAAAAATTATTTACTACTGATATCTTTGAATTTCATAAGGCGCTAAGAGAAGAAATGGTGCAATCTGGTATGAGTGAGAGTTGGTTGGACCATGCACCGTATGTAGCCCGAGACCTCGGAGAATATGCTCTAGCCCAGAGATTACACGCATAGCTAGCATTAGACGCCTCACGTACGACACGCTACACTATTCCTAATGAACATATCCATCAAACGGCTGCATCCGAGCGTCGCGCTGCCGTCGTATCAGACGGTAGGGGCTGCTGCGATGGACGTACAGGCTGCGATCGACGAGCCTGTGACACTGGCGCCACTCGAGAGGAGAGTCATTCCGCTTGGCTTTGCGCTGGAATTACCCGTCGGCTACGAGGCGCAGATACGACCTCGCAGTGGGCTGAGTCTCAAGCAGGGTCTCACGCTCGCCAACGCAATCGGCACGATAGACAGCGACTACAGGGGTGAAGTTGGCGCAATTATTGTCAATTTGTCCAACGAACCTGTCATAATTGAGCCGCTGCAACGTATCGCTCAGATGGTAATTACGACGTATGAACAGATTTCTTGGCAACCTACCGAAGAGCTATCAGAGACGGACAGGGGTGACGGGGCATATGGTAGTACGAAGCATTAGCAAAAAAGTATTGACAAAATATACTATTTATGCTAAAATGAAGATATGAATAGAGAATATGGTGGACCAACACGACTCGGCTTGCTTGTCATAGGCTTGATGGGCTTTTTGTTGCTGGCTGGGCTGCTGTACTTTGTGACCGGTGGACTGAGGTCGGGCGGTGACGACGAGTTGACGCAGCAAGAGCAAAATCGTCGACAGGTGACCACCATCCACAGTGGTCGTAGTGTCCGTATGACCGTATATGGTCCAGTAGTTGCAAATGAAGACCGCGAGAGCTACGAAGTCAGTGTCTCGCCGTCGACGCGTCGATTTGTTGTCTACAAGGGGTACAATCAGACACAAGTCGAAAGCTACAGTTATGATAATTCCTTTGAAGGCTACCAGCAGTTTGTCCATGCGCTGTCTCGCGCTGGTTTCGACAAAGAACGCAAGGTGAGCGACGAACAGGCCGATGATCGTGGCGCGTGTAGCTCTGGCAAGCGCTATGTCTATGAGTTGTTCGAAAACGGTGACATGATTAAACGTGTCTGGACGACAACTTGTGGCAACACCAAGGGTACGTATGCCGGTACAAATACCGTCACAAAAGACTTGTTCAATCGCCAAATACCGCAGTTCAGCACGGTCATACGCTCGCTCAAACAATTCCGATAAGTCGGTCTATCGATTACAATAGACCTCAGATGACACAAGCAATCGTATTTGACTGTTTTGGTACGCTCGTTGGGACGAGCTATTTTACGTTTCGACGAATATGCCCCCCTGAGCGGCTCAAGGAGCTCGAAGATGCCCGCACGGCGGCTGATTATGGCTATATCGACCGAGATGAGTATGCCCGCAAGGTCGGCGAGATAGTGAGTATGGATGCAGCACGTGTGCGAGAGGCGATTGACCAGCAGCACACCCGCAACGAAGCATTGCTCGCCTACGCCAAGCTTCTCAAGCGGAATTATAAGACAGCGCTTCTGAGCAATGTTGGCAGCGGGATTATGGATACAATTTTTGAGCAGCGTGAGCTCGATGAGTTGTTCGATGCAGTGGTGCTGTCGTACCAAGTCGGCATCGTCAAACCCGACAAACAGATTTATGAGATTACGGCGCTCAAGCTCGGTGTAGCGACCGATGCCTGTGTCATGGTGGACGATAGAGAAGATTTTTGCGCTGGTGCAGATGCGGCAGGGATGCTGCCGGTGCATCACGAAACCAACCACCAAACGATGCACACCATTGACCAGTTACTTGCAAAAGACGCCTAGGAGGCGTATACCTGACGGTATGAGCGTAGAGGTGTTGCATGGTCGTAGGCCAGAATCTCCCGATGATACGTATGAAGAATTTAGTGTATCATCACATCAGAATATTGGTAGGTTCGGCTTGCGTGTGTATAGCCCTACACAGAAGCAGATGCGAGAGAAGGGTTTGCCCAAGGTGGTCGTGCCATATACTTCAGGATGGGCACAGGGCCTGGATGAGACAAATACTATTTGCGAACGTCTTGCCCGCGAGGCACATGTCTATGCGGTTTCCACTAAACTCCCCGAGGGAGAGCATGATATTGATGAGATGGTGCCTTTTCGTGCCGACGTGCTACATGCTACTATCGATGTTTTACAAAAAGACATTACGTATGATTTACCAATATTTCCATATGGATACTCAAGAGGAAGCGCGCCCAATGCAGTAGTTGCAGGTGATAGGCCACATGAATTAGTGGGGGCAGGGTTTATTGCACCAACATGGTTTTCTAAGAACAAGTCCGCTCTTCAGTTGCTGTCGCTTGGTGTTACTGAGGGTATCGAGTCGTTGACACGTGGTTCATTGAGAGATAGATGGGGGCTGATTAGGATTGGTCGAAATGCCGGGAGAGAACTTGCAACCCACCCGTGGGAGTACCGTCGGGATGTATTTGCAATCTCAAAATACTCAAGGCCGGAGGATCTGGTAGAAAGGTTGTCCCAGGTGCCTCGTATCGCTGTAGTGGCGGGTCGTCGCGACAAACTTTGTCCGGCATATGGAATATTAGAAGTAGCTCAACAATTACAGATGAGCAATTTTGAACGTCCTGTTGATTTGCTTGAGCTCGATGTAAGCCACCTACAGTTTTTTGACAATGTAGTAGCAATGAGAGGTATAGCAAACCAAATTCAAAAATCTCATAATAACGAATAAATACTATTGACATTAGCGCGTTGATGCGTGATAATTCGACGTAACTATCAAAAAAATAGGAAAAACAAACATGAGAATTAATCTAAAGCAACGTCTTTACGCCGTCGCAGCACTCGCCGGTGTTGTTGGTGTTGCCTTGGCACCTCTTGCGGTGTCAGCGGCAACAGACAGTGAGAATACTACTATCAACGCAAACCTCGGATCAGCTATCAGCCTGACTACTACCGGGACAGTAACACTGAACATTACTCCAGTTTCTGGTGGTTCGCAAACCAGTGCGAGTGATACGGTCACAGTCAATACGAACAACACGGGTGGCTACAACCTCGCGGTACGAGATGCTGATGCAAATACCAACCTCGTTAATGGCGTGAATAATATTGCCGCAAGTGGCAATAGTTTTGCGACCGCTGGTACTCTTGCAAACAACTCGTGGGGCTGGGCAGTAGCGAGTGGTACACCTGGTATTGGCGGAAACGGGTTCGATGCGAGTTATGCGACAATTACCAATGCTCCTACTAGCTCTACCAACTGGGTGGGTATGACTACGAGTGATCAGGTATTCAAGTCAACGAGTAGTGTAGCGACTAACGATACAACTACGGTTTGGTACTCAGCTAAGGCTGACACCTCAAATCCAAACGGTACGTATACAAATGTCGTGACCTATACCGCAACTACGAACTAAACTGTTTTTCTGTGCTATTTCTCCCCGCGCTACAAGTTGCGGGGAGTTTTTTTGAAAAATGCTTGACATAAGCGTTTTTATGCTCGATACTACAGTCAAAGACTTTTAAAAGAGGAAATAGGAAACCAAAATGAAAAAACATTTTCGACTAGGTATACGTACTGCTGCAACAGTTTTGGGTGTTGCGACAGTTGCATTGTCACCAGTATTGGCATCAGCAGCGAGCGATACAGTAAACACGACCGTCAATGCAGTTATTGCATCAACGATTAGTATGACGACTAGTGGTACTGTAACCCTCAATATCACGCCGGTATCTGGTGGTTCACAGACGAGCGCAGTGGATACAGTCACGGTCAACTCTAACAACGCAGCTGGCTACACCCTAGCCATAAAAGATGCCGACGCGACGTTGGCGCTCGAGAACGGCGCCAACACAATTGCAGCGAGTTCAAACACGTTTGCTGCTGCTGCGGCCCTGGCGAATAATACCTGGGGCTGGGCAGTGCCAGATACAACCACTGGTATAGGTGCCAACAATTTCGATACGACTTACGCCGTTCTTAACAATGTGACATCAAGCTCAACTACGTGGGCAGGAATTACAGCATCTGATCAGATATTCAAAAGTACGACAGGAGTTGCCTCCGGTGACACCGTATCGGTCTGGTACTCCGCCAAAGCTGACACCAGCAAACCAAACGGCACCTACGCAGATATTGTGACGTACACTGCCACAACCAAATAACGATTAATACGCTATACTCGTCTATATGATTACGCGAACACACATTGTATCGGCAGGGCTCATCGGAGCTCTGCTGGCGGTTTTGGTATACGGCGCTCTGCCGGCAAAGGCTATAGAGGGTGAAAGTATAGTGCTTTCGCCAGCATCGCTCAGGACGGAAGTCGAGGCGGGCAATACCCTCAATGAGAAGCTCACTATCATCAATGACGGCACGACATCGTATGATTTCATACTCTATGCGAGTCCGTATTCGGTCACCGACAGTGACTACACTCCTAACTACACAGAGGACAAACCCAATACAAACTTGTACACATGGGTGAGCTTCGAAAAAACTCGCTATACGCTCAACCCCGGCGAAAATGTCGAAGTGCCATACACGATCAGTGTGCCTGCTGATGCAACGCCTGGTGGTCACTACAGTGTGATTTTTGCTGAAACTCAAGTTGCCGAGGATACTGGCCAAATTGCTCGCAAAAAGCGTGTTGGCGCGATTGTCTATGCGACAGTCGAAGGGGACTACATCATGTCAGGTCGCCAGATCAGTGGCTCGATCGACTGGCTGCAGCTCGGTGGGCCAATCACTGGTCTCGTCACTGTCGAAAATGATGGCAATAGTGACTTCGAAATGCAAGAAAAAATGACGGTCAAAAACGTCCTCGGTGGGACTGTCTACGAAAAGACAGGTGAGCGTATTGTGCTGCCTAAGACAACCCGTGATGTGAGCTTTGCATGGACTGAGAGCCCGCTGATGGGCCTCTACAATGTCTCTATCGAAACCACCGTGCTCGATCAAAAAACCGTCACGCAGTCATGGGTACTACTGCTGCCTGCTTGGCTGCTCGTCGTCATGGCGCTGTCTATCGTCGGAATTATCTACTACGCGTTCTTCCGTCATCGACGTTAACAGATAGTATATCGCACGGACTCCTAGTGGTATATGTGATATACCACTTCGTCGCCTCAGCACAATGAGCAAGCTCGTTCTGCTTTCGGACTGCTCGTGTTATTAGATGGTATAATCATTACTAGTATGGGGAATGCAAACACAGTTATCGCAATTGCTGCTGTCGTCACGTTGGTTGGCGGGCTGTTTGTCGATGCCTCGGCGGAACGATTTACTGGTGGGAGTTATATTATCGATGCCAGTGTGATCGGCAATAGTTTTGGTGGCGACTCAACTGGGGGTAGTTACCAATTGACGAGTAGCGGCGGTGAAAGTGTCATCGGCCAGGGGAGTGGTGGCAGTTATCAGCTCGATGCAGGGTATGTTGCGCAGCTCCAGAGCAGTTTGCAGCTCACAGTTCAACCAGGTGGGATGTTGCTGTACTATGGGCTTGATGAAGCATCGGGAGCATTTGTTCGAGATAGTTCAATCAATGCTAATAATGGTAATGCTGTTTCGACACCGTCATGGACAGGTGGTCGAGTGGGCGGGGGAGTATCGCTTAACGGTTCTTCACAGTATGTGACAGGGCCAGATGTTGATAGCTCAACGAATATCACAATTAGTGCATGGGTAAACCCTACTGCATCGCAGACATCATCAATCATATCCAAACATAGTTCCACCTCAGACAATCAGGGGCGCCTGTCGTTAGCATCAAACACACCGAGCTTTACCATTACGACCGGCGGTACTCAGCGCACCGCTACGGCTGGGTCGGCACTACCGAGTAGTAGCTGGTCGCACATTGTCGGCACATACGACGGCAGTAATGTTCGTCTGTATGTCAACGGTGTGCAAGCAGGTACATCAGCAGGAACCGGTGCTATTGCAACGAATGCTCTCGCGTGGACTATCGGCCGTGATGCCAATGCGTCGAGTAATTACTTTAATGGCGTGATTGATGAAGTGAAGGTCCTAAACCGTGCACTGACTCTCAATGAAGTCGATGCCGAGTATGATGCCGGCGTTGCTGGCAATGCCAGCGGGTTATCGTTTGCAACAGAAATCGTGCCAGGAATCTCTCAGACAAGCAACTACGACGCGGCAGTGTTGACGGACGCCTCAAAAGGCTACAACCTCAGCGTAAGTCAAAATCAAAACCTGACGAACGGCGGCAATACGATCAATCCACTCTCTGGGTCGATTGCTTCGCCTGTCGCATGGGTCGAGGGGACGACAAAGGGTCTTGGGTTTACGCTGTACGGTACCAACGCGACTGCGCTTCCAGGCAAATGGAGTAGTGGTAGCGCGTACGCGGCGTTTCCGGGTAGCGCGACAAGCTTTTATGTGCGTACTGGCCAGCAAACCACCAAAGATGTCCTCAATATGCGTCTGCGGCTCGACGTACCGACCACCCAAGTGAGTGGCGCATATTCCAATGTGATTACAACGACAGGAACAATTACGCCGTGAGGTATCTTGTTGCGATTGTCTTGGCACTTGGTATAGGCCTCCTCACGTCGACGACGACTGATGCAATCGGGCTCAAGATTGCTCCACACAGCTATGAGGCGACCCTCGCAAAAGGAGAGGTCAAAAAAGGCTATGTCGACATTTCAAACCCTGATTCCAGCACAGTTGAGGTCTCGCTAGAGGTACAGGCTTTTCGTCAAATTGACGACGAAGGATCATTGGAATTTTTCGACAGTGAACAGCTTGAAGCAGGGGTGAAACTTGATTATACGTCTTTCTCTCTGGGACCAAGAGAGGCATATCGAGTATATTTTGTACTCGATGGCACCAAATTGCCGGAGGGTGATGTGTTCGGTGCAATTTTGGCATCCACCACGCCCGATGATTCTGCCGGTAGCCAACAATCAGTCCGGGTCGGTACGCTGCTCTTACTCCAAAACGGCACCCCAGGCTCGAGAGAAGCCGAGGTGGTAGCATTCAACTCATCATTCCTGCATATTGGCGATGGACTCACGGCGACATTTGCTATACGAAATACTGCAGATCCACGCTCAAGCACAGGTTTTACTCCCTCAATTACGGTAGGTCGGGCTCCGTGGGGCTCCGAAACAGTCAAGGGTCCACTTGTATTTGCAGGCCGTACCCGTACCGTGGATTATCGGGTACCGGGGAATTATTTTGGCCCAATTATGCTCACCGCCTCAGTTGGTGATAATTCCAAAGGTCAGCTTGTGTTTGCGGTTACCGGGTACTGGCGATGGTTGGCGCCAGTTATTGTAGGTGTCATAGCTATTTTGATCGCTATCGCAATTCGCTTGCGCCGCCGCTAGCACCATACCCGTGCGCGCTAACTTGTATCTGTTAATACCCCTGTAACAATCTATATTGCACGTTTTTACAGATGAAAAGCCGACGGCTTTTTTTAGTAGCGACAAAAGTCGCACTTCTTCGTATCAAGAAGCAGATAGTTCCTTT
>CAZIEB010000022.1:0-12320 GCA_964538665.1 uncultured Candidatus Saccharibacteria bacterium | reverse complement strand
TAGGACATTGGGCGGCGGTTTTATATACTGTAGCCATGCAGGACGATGAGGACAAGAATATAGAACGGCGCGGCGAGTACCTATGGCGCACCCCCGAAAACGATAGTTCGCCCGAACCTCAGCCAGAACAGCAGCGACGAAAACGCTCTATTTTTGATATTTTTCGACGTGATCGTGAGACGGATGACGAAGTCGAGCAAAAAAAGCGCGACAAAGAGCTCAAAAAAGCCGCCAAAATACATGCAAGGGATGTCATCGAACCATCTCCGAACGAACAAGACGATGCGCGCCGCAAAGTCAAAAAACGCTGGCGGCAGCGACTACTAGAGCGCTCACGCAGACACGCAGAGCAACTACGCGCCGACGAAACACGTCGCCAACTCACAGGTGTCGAAGTCGCGCAGCTACTCGTCGCCGAGCGGCTATTGCAGCTGGATCATTTTCTCAAAACCCCTTCACTCCCAAAAACAGAGAAAAAAGCTATCAAGACGAGCATTGATTTTATCGGGCTGCTGTCAGACAAGCTGGAGGATCCGCGCCATCTGATGCCGCCTGAAATCGAGCAAATCTACGATACTATCGTCGAAGAACCGGAAGCTCCCTCGAGCCAGCCGTCACCTGAGGGCACTGCACCCGAGACACCTCAACCACCTGGCCAAGATTGGCGAACACCGCAGACTGTGCCTCCGGATAGCAAAGAACAAGCTCTCGAGCCATCACCGACGCCACGCACACGCAAAACGCCTGAGAGCTCGCAGCGCTTTGGCGTGTTTATCACAAAGCTTGTCAAAGTTGTCCAGCGGGCACCACATCAGCCAACACCATCTGGCCAGCGCCCCGGTCCACAAGCTCCGCCAGCACCCTACCAGACGCGGCAACAGCCGCCGCCGAAACCAACCACGGCTCCACAACCGAAATCTCCCGAGGAGCAGTTGCGCCCAGATGAGCCTAGTCGCACCACTACCCCGGATGAATTGGATGGACGAGTTACACGGGAATTTCAGCCCACCATTGCACTGCCGACGCCTGTCTATATCGCAAATCATATCGAGACTCCACAGATCATGAGGCGGATGCAGCTCGTGGTCGAGACAGCCGAGACCACACCGCAGCCGCCACGTCGCACAACCGAGCCCACCACACCTGCTGCCCTACCGACAACGATTGCCCGTATCGATAGCTATATCAAGCAAAAGAATGCTCCTGAGCCTACCATCGCCAAACCTGAAACACCGACACGTGAGTCAACACACGAGCCCGACGATACACCGGTGCAGTTTTGGTCGCTCTCCCGGCTGCTGCACGAAGCGGCAGGTATCGATGTGGGGCATGGACGCTATTTGAATTATGCGTATTCGGGAGGCGAAATCGATAAAGATGGCTTGATCGCAGTCATCAAAGCAAAAAAACGCAACCAAGATTTTCGGATGGCTTTCAAAGAGCAAAGGGCGTCGTACTCAAACCGCATCCAACGCTCACGACGCACTCCCGAATCCCATCATGAAGTTGCGGAGTCACGGCCAACTGATGATTCCCTAGAGTCAGTACAGACAATTCCGCAGTCAGATACTACCTCTCAGGCCACAGCGCATACCACGAGAACCACCCGTAGCCACTACTCTATTCCGCCGCAGCTACAGCCGTATCAGCAACAACTGTCATCTCGTGGATGGCCCAAAGAAATCACCGAAACACTTATAGTGGTGGGGTTGGCGGTACTAGGGGTGGCAATTGCGTGGCTAGTTGGCTGATACTGACTGCGTCGTCGAGCTCATACTGGCCGACGCGCGTACGTCGTAGTTGCGTACAGTACGCACCGGTGCCAAGCGCCTGACCAATATCTTGTGCCAGCGAGCGAATATAGGTACCGCTGCTGACGTGGGTGCGGATTTTGAGATCAGGATAGCTATAGTCAAGCAGCTCGAGTGAGTGTATCGTCACTTGGCGCGAGGGCATATCGACGGGCTTGCCTGCTCTGGCGAGCTTGTAGGCACGTTGGCCGTTGATTTTGATGGCGCTGTGGGCTGGCGGAGTTTGGGTGATGGTGCCAAGGAAGCGCTTGAGGGTACGTTCAACTGTTTCCCCAGTAGGAACATGAGAAGATGCTTGATGCTTGATGCTTGATGCTTGAGCGGGGATTGATGCAGTGTCATGTGCTTCATCAAGAATCGAGAATCGAGAATCGAGCGTCTCCGTAATCTCCCCCTCCGGATCGCCAGTCGTACTCGTCTCGCCGAGACGGACAGTCGCTTCGTAGACTTTGTCGAGCTTGAGAAATTCATCGGATTGCGAGCACGCGTCACCGAGCAATATGATGACAAGCCCTGTCGCAAACGGGTCAAGCGTACCTGTATGACCGACTTTGAGCTGACGCTTGGTTGGCTTGATGTCCTGCGCTAGGTACTGTGCGCGAATCATCCCGCGGATCTTGGCGACCACATCAAAACTCGTCCATCCAGCAGGTTTGTCGATAAGAAGCATGTTTTTCATCCTACATAGTGTACGCTATATGTATGAAAAAAGTCCTGTTTGCAGTATTTGCGCATCCTGATGATGAAGGGTTTGGCCCTGCTGGGACACTGATGAAAGAAGCCGAGAGCGGCACAGAAGTTCATCTGGTGACGCTGACAGCAGGTGAAGCCGGTATGAACCCTGACAATCATGAAAATCTAGCCGAAGTGCGGCTAAAAGAATGGCGAAAAGCAGGCGAGCTCATAGGTGCCACGAGCATGACGCATCTCGGATACAAAGACGGCACACTCAGCAATACGTCACTCGTAGAGATTACCGAACAGCTCGAGCAACTGGTGCGAGACAAGCTCGATGATGACGTCACTGAGGTAGAATTCATGAGCTTTGAGCTCGGTGGGATATCGGGACATATCGACCATATCGTGGCAGCAAGAGCGACGTGCGGGGTGTTTTATCGGATGAAACCATACGATGCACGCTTCACACGCGTGCGGCTGTTCTGCATCACCGAGGAACGCCTCAGCGAGCCTGACGTCTCGTGGATATTTATGGATAAAGGCTATGCCGCCGACGAGTGCGAGCACGTCGACGTGACAGACCTGCTCGAGCGACGCATCGAGATTATCCGGACACACACCTCACAGCGCAGTGACGGCGACAACCATATCAAGCGCCACTACAAAACTGCCGCCGTGGGGCGACAGTATGATTATTTTGTGATTCGCGACTAAATCTATTGGCCAGGAATACGGAATTGACCAGGCGCAGTCGGCGCAGGAGACACACTTGGCGGTGGCGTGTATGGAGAATTTGGATTGCCAAATGTTTTTCGCGCACGATCTTGTGGCGGCACGTTGAGATTGACATGACTCGATGAGATCTGATGCGTGTTGTCGCTGCCGCGATGAGCCGGCGGAACATTGCTACTTTGTGGCTGTCCTGCAGGGGGTGCCGTCGGGACCTGAGGAAACTGCGAAAAATCAGGCATTGGCGGCGGAGGTGGAGGCGGAATAAATGGAAAATCAACCGATGGAGCAACTGGCGGCGGCGTCTGTGTCAGCGGTGGTGGTCCAGGGACGATTTGAGGCGCTGGTGCGATAGGAGGAGCCGCTGGCTGGGGTGGCTCTGGCATAGGCGCAGGCTGTGCTTGATTGAGGGCTTGTTCGACAGCTTGTCGGGAGGATTCGATATCTTGTGCCTGGGTATTGATAACATCCAGCGGTGATGGCTGCTCTGGTTGAGGAGGCTCAGCCGGTGTCGGCGCTTGCTGTGGCTGGTCTTGAGGTTGCTGGGACGGCTCGGGCGGAGCAACTTGCGGCACTACGGGAGGATTTGTCATCTCGTAGTCAAAAATATCGACGGGAGGTGGCTCCGTTGGGATATTGATACCATGCACTGTCTGCGATCCTGGGTGCTCGTTTGGTGCAACGTAACCTACTGGGCCACCTTTGTGGGTCTGGATAGCTGGTGTCTCATGTGGTGGCTGCTCGTTTGCATCCGTCTGCTCCGGTTTCGTGTCTTGAGGCGGCTCATCGTTGCCTGCCCCATCGCGCCAGTCTTCGTTGAGCGGTGTTGGGGTCTCGGCTTTGATATCATCATGCAATACCGACAATGAATCTTTGGGCTCGGTGTTTTGCTGAGTATTCTCTAGTTGTGCCGAAAGTTCGTCTTCTGGAGAGGGTTTCGACTCTGGGGGTTGTGATTTGTCTGAAGGTGTAGGCTCAGGAGCCACGTCTTCTGTCGGCTTCGGCTCGGGCTCGTCGTCTGACGGCTCTTTTGCCTCATCACGAGAAGCTTGTTCGGCGGCAGAACGCTCTATTTTGAGTGCTTCTTCTCGAGCCGCATCTGCCTCGGACTGACGGTCAACACGGAAATCTTGACGCTCGGCGTCTGGACTCATGCTCAAAGCTTCGGCAATCAGCTGTTGGTTTGCGCCAGCGGCCATGAGCTGTGCTGACATGGTCATGACGCGAGGGCTGGTGTGACTATTGCTAAATCGGTCAGTCGCTGCAACGATACCCGTCAGCAATGCCGAGGCAATCTGCTGGTCGAGAATGTTTGATTGGAGTGCTTCGCTAAGGCTCATCAGCATTTCACAGAGGCTGCTGGCCTTGTCGTCGCACCAATTCATAGTGCCAAGGCTGCTCTTTTGGGACTCGAGATTGATGGTCGCGACTACTGAGTCGTGCAGTATGCGGCCGTGGGCAGAGATTGCACTATCGAGGTCGGATTGTTTGTCGACCCCAAGCGCAATGACGAGGTCTACGTTGAAATCACCTTCGCTAAACTCAAGATCATCCTGGGTAATGGTCGTTTTGTACGGCGTGATATAGATACGGACGACGTCACCCTCAACTTTGTAGCGCAAACGGTCGGCTTTTTCTTTGTCGAGAGCGATGATAAAGTCGCGGAGGCTGCTCACCGTCCCCGTAAAGGTCTTTTCAGGCTCCAAAAATGAGATGGCAGGCGGAATTGCCCCAGAAAACACGGATGTCGCGTGCTTGTCCATCTTATTGATCATAAGACTAAACCCTAATGCAGCGGCAAGCGCGTCAACCGAAGGATTGTGTGACACGGTCACGAGGATGTTGGTCGACTTGCGAATCGCGTCGATTATTTGGGATTTGGGATTTGAATTTTCCATCTCTTTGTTGTTTATTTTAGGTACTTTCCACCACTGTAGCATAAGAGGAATGAAAAGGTCAAATAGATTTTAGGATAGAAAAGCTATTTCTCATTTTCCAATTCACTATTTACATTAATTTTTCAATTGTCATTTTACAGATATGGTTAAGACAACCTTATTGCAGATGCCGGAGACCCGGAGTGGCCTACGAGCATCGAGCATCAAGAATCAAGAATCTGTCTGCAGCTACAACCAATTTACCAATTACTCTTTTACCAATACACCATCCGCCGGCTGGCGGACAATCTTTACAGATACTAACAGATACGGTATAGTACATTGTTGAATTATCATATTAGATTCTCGATGCTCGTTTCTCGATGCTCGATGTTAATAACAAATGTGAACAGCGATTTTCTAGCGTCAAACGTCTAGCGCCTGTTCCGGAAGGAACCATATGCCAATTATCAAATCAGCGATCAAGCGAGCTCGACAAGCAGTTGTTCGTCGTGAGCGAAATGTCGCAACCAAAAAAAACGTCAAAGCAACCCTCAAGGCATTTCAGGCAAAGCCAAGTGCGTCTACCCTGTCTGAGCTGCAGAGCGCTATCGACACCGCAGTAAAAAAGAATGTGCTCGACCCACGTACCGCTGCTCGTCGCAAAGCGACCTACAGCAAGCAGGCCAAAGAAGCCGGCGTCAAGCTCGCAAGCGGCACCAAGAAACCAACAGCAAAACCTGCAGCCAAGAAAGCTACGACCGCCAAACCAGTTGCAAAAAAAGCTCCAGCAAAAAAGCCTGCGGCCAAAACTACCGCAAAAAACCTGTAGCCAAGAAGCCTGCAACAAAAACTACCAAAAAATAGTTACATCGAACTTCGAATTTCCTCTCCGCACCGCGAGGAGAGGTTTTTTAGGCTGATTGGCCTATCGCCGCCTCAATAAGCAGCCACGGATCAGCACCGCTCGACTTCATACGCTCATCGCAGCGATCAAACGCCAGTACCATACGATTGAGACGGTCGCGGTCGACGTGCTGCGCAACCTTGGCTGTCTGGCTGAGGGCATACGGATGGATGCCGGTGTCTTTGGCAATCTGTTGCGACGGACGGCGATCACTTGTGACGCACACCGCGAGGGTATACAGCTGAGATACAAGCAGTCCAAAAAATTTGTACGGGTCTTCGTATGTTTTCAATATCCCAACCGCTTCTAGTGCCTCGGCACTGTCCCCCCTCACCACTGACGTCAGCACGTCAAATACGCTCGTCGTAGGGTGCGGTTCGATTATCTGACGGATCAAGTCTTGCGTAATCGGCGCCTCAGCAAGTGAAAGCTTCATAAGGTCATGATACAGACGCCACTGATCGGTGCCGCTATGATGCACCAAAAACGCCGCCACGGTGCTGCCGAGCTCTATCCCCTGCCGCCGTGCTTCGGTCTGCAGCCAACTGACGGTAGTCCGCTCATCAAGCAGCTTGCACTCTTGCGTCTCAGCGTTTTTTTGCAGCCATTTGAATGTTTTGGTGCGTTTATCGGGCTTGGTCTCGACTAAGAGTAGATCAACATCGCGAGTAGACTCCAAAAATTCTCCGAGTGATTCCCACAGTGGCTTGTTGGCACTCGCATCGTATATCACGGAGAGCTTTTCTACCGCAAACAAGGTGCCTCCTTGTAACAACTGGGGTAGATCCGCGGGCGTGAGCGCATCTCCCTGCAGTAACGCAACGCTATGTTCGCCGTGTTTGTCTACGAAGGCATCTCGAATACGGCCTTCTGCCTGACGCAGTGCGTAGTCGTTTTCGCCGTAGAGTAGTTGAATCATGGGGCAATTTTCATTTCATATATTACAATTTCTTTATCTTTTGTTGCTTTCATCGCTCTTAATTGTGAATCTTATCTTGGAAAATGTAAAATGCAACATCATTGTGAATTGTGAACTGTTACCTGTAAAATGCGCTTATATTTTCTGGCAAGTTGGGCATAGGTGGGTGCCGCGACCGGCGACGCGGGTTTTGATGATCGTCGTGCCGCAGCGGGGGCATGGTAGATTTTCGCGGCGAAAGACTCGCGCAAAATCGATATAACTTCCCTTTTTGCCTTCGGCGTTGACGTAGTTGCGGTCGGTAGAGCCGCCTTTTTCGATCGACAAAAGCATAACTGATTTCATCTCTGACGTTAGACGCTGGACGCTAGACGCTGGAACATCCGCGACGCGGGTGGCGGGGTGAATCTGAGCGCCCCAGAGAGATTCGTCAGCGTAGATGTTGCCGATGCCGGCAACGACTGTTTGGTCGAGTATCGCTGCTTTAATCGTAGTATTTTTGCGCCTCTGTAGGCGTCCAAAGAAAACTTCTGCGGTAAATTCATCTTCGAGTGGCTCCGGGCCGACACGCTTCATGAAGTCTATCTCGGGCACGGCAATAGTTGGGAGCAGTCGCATCCAACCGAACTTTCGTTGATCGTTAAAATATAGGAATGTTTGGTCGGTAAATTCTATTACCACACGAGTGCTGCGATCGGGTAGCTCACCGATGAGCGAATCGTTCGGATGACCTGCGCCGAACACCTGTTCACCACGATAGACAAGCTGACCTGTCATTTTGAGGTGGGTGACGAGGGTGTAGTTACTCGAGAGGTCGATAAGTAATACTTTTGCACGACGACGGACCTTGGTCACTGTCGTACCTAATAAAAACTCGGCGACTTCGTTTGCCTCATTAGGAAAAGATTTGTCGGTATTGTGCGTTTCAGCAACAATCTGCTTACCTATAATGAGCTTTTGTAGCCCGCGACGAACGGTTTCAACTTCTGGTAACTCAGGCATGTGGCGATACCTCCGTTAAATTATTCTTTTGCTTTGAGTGCTTGCGACACTTTGCTATCGTCGCGAAGATTTTGCCAAAACGTAACTTGTTCGGCACGGATCGCCATACTTTCGTCTGGTCCATACAGCTGACTGCTGACAGGTAAAAGTGATGTCGCTGCATCAGCCTCCTGAGGTGTGGCTGGGTCTTCCTCATTTGGAGCGACGTCTTGAGCAGTATACGGTGTCTTAAGTACGAGATAATTTCCTTCGGCGTTTTGTAACTTACCGAAGAACAGTTGACCGCTTGTGGTGTATACCGCTTGATAGCCGTCACGGTCGATTTGTTGCCCCTGTGGCCGTGTCACTTGTAGGAGCGCGTAGCCGACAACCGCGCCGAACAACAAAGCGGCGACAGCAATGACGACCAGCTTCTTCAAGTTTTTCTTTGAAATAACCACGTTCTTTTTAGGAGTCGGATTCGCTGCTTGGCTCATGTAATGTTACCGTTCTGGCTCTAACCTTTGGTTGATGAATATGGTTATATTATAGCATTTTGCACGCCGTGACGGGCGCATGAGTAGGCTTACGCTATAATAATACGTATATGAGTAAGAGGTCGCGGTATACCGCACTGATTTTTGTAGCAATTGCTGTCGTTTTGGCGGTTGGTGCCTGGGTGTACGTCGCATACTTCAGCTCGACACAATATAAAAATATCGACACCGTACGCGAGAACAGTGGGCTTGCAATCGTACTGCCAGGCTCTCTGCCGAAGGGTTCTGAAATAACCTACCACCCTACGTACGAGAAAACTACGGGTATTATATCGACTATTGTCGAGGTACAGGACACCAAAGTCACATTTTCTCAGCAAAAACGCCCCGACACTGACCTCAAACAAATTGACGCAGCTGATACGTTTTTAGTAAACGCAGGCTCTGTCTATATATTGAAGGGTGAAGAAGGACGGCTACAAGCCATCGTAGAGACGACCGACTCTTGGATACTGGTCAACGCAGATGCCGGTATAGGCAATAATGCGTTTCGAACAATTATTGAATCACTTGGTACTATTTAGAAATTACGTAGTCATACACTTTTTTAGATATCTGCGCGATAGCTTCCCCGCCTCGGTCTTGTTCTTCATCAAGCATGATACAGAGTATATAATTCCGATTTGGTACGTACACGATACCGCAGTCTGACTGGACTGTGTTGCCTGCCACGCCGATCTTGTGGGCAATTGGGACAGAGTCGGGTATGTATTTGCCTATCCGGCCCGTACTCCCATAAGTTGACTTCGTCAGATACGACATGATTTCTTGAGACGAATCTGGTGAGAGGTAGCAGGCAAAATACAAACATTTCATGAAAGAGGCATATGCCCGAGCTGACATAGCCAAACTCTCGCGGTCAGTGCCAAAATCGACATCGAGTGAATCATAGGCACTCTTGGTCTTGTCGTCATCGTGCTCGTCAACGATCGACTATATGGCATTGAGTGCCGTATTATCCGACTGTTCAAGTGTTAGCTCAACTAGCTCGCGTAGAGTTAGGGTTTGGCCTGCACCTTTTTTATAGAGTTCACCGTAGCCGTCATCCAGCCATTCCTGCTTGATTGTTACCTCGTCATCAAGGGCTATTTTGTCCATCTCGGCTAGCCTATACAACTCCATGACAACCGGCACCTTGAGTAATGAAGCTGCGACGAGCTGATTTGTGTCGCCAAACCGCATAGAGGTACCAGTTGGTAGATATTCAAAATACAGAGATACCTTTCCGTCGTAGTACGCCAGATCTTTTCGTAAATCAGCACGCATCGGCTCAAAATTTACCAAAATATCGTTTGGCTTCGAGAGAAAGATACGCTTGGACAACAGGTCATGATCTGAAATCTCCTTGTCCGCCTGATATGATGAGTACCACATGCCGCCGAAAAAACTTATCAGTGCTAGTAGCATAATACTGAGCGATATTGTGACGGGTAAAACGTACTTTTTCATAGGCTAGCGTAATGTCGTGAGATTTCGTTTTATCTGATAATAGTCCATCTTCCAAGCACGAGCTGTCGCATTCGCTGTGTGCATGCTAATGGCGGGGCCATGGCTTCGGGTACTTGCCGGTAAGTCGGTGGTATTTGTCCCGACAGAAACTTCATCAATAAAGAATTCCACCGAGGTGCCCGCAGAGTTTGTGACGAATTTGAACCGCTGGTATGTATTGGGTGTTAACGTGCGCGCAACCCCGGTATCAGTACAAGTCACAGCATTATTATTCTGCGTGCACCTAAACCAGTTGCCCGCTGTAGTCGTAGTGGCATACTGGAAATATATACCGTCCGTAGGGTCAGCGCTGGTCGTTGTGCCAGTCATTAGTCCGATACGAACCGTTGTCTGGGTACCATCAGCTGCAGCGGCATTGCTTGGCCCATGGTCGAACTCGACCGTCATGTTACTCGGAGTTCCCGCCATAGCGTTTGGATCAAGACGTAGATAATTACCGCTTCCTGCAGTAGCACCCGTTGTGGTCTGGAAGATCCCCCAACGGTCGCGATTCGATGCGTCGGTCGCCGCGTTTACTTTCGCCTCAGTCGCGGTGCTTGTATCCGTCAGTGTCCATTCGTAGGTACCTATAGTTGCCGTTGCCACACCGGCATCAAGGAAATCCTCCTGGAGCACCCACTCCGAGCGAAGTGAGGCAAAGCTACAGTCGGTCCAGAGCCCGTTTTTGTAACAACGAAAGTTTTTGTCCTCTGAGTTGTAATACATTGCACCATCCACGCCAGTTGGGTCTACCGTCGTATTTTTGGTATCAAGTACAAGTACTGTGCCTGTTGCATCTGGTGCGCTATCTCCTACATAGACCCTGTCGTTGGCGCTATCAACCGTAAACATGCTGAGCCCGGCGGCGTCTTGGATATCGAACAGTGCAGCAGCGTCAAAGCCTGAGCCGGCTTTGAGAAGCAAGGTCTTGGCTGCAGATGAAGTCGTGATAGTCGCCGGAGTCGTAGAGTTGTCGTATGCTCCCTGAAGCGTCGTACTGGCACCTGCGGAAAGACAGTCAAGCCAACCTCCGTTTTGATAACAGCGGAGCTTGTTCAGGGTCGAGTTGTAATACATGGCGCCGTTGGTACCGCTGGGGTCCCCTGCGTCGGTCTTGGTGTCAAGTACGAGTACAGAGCCTGTCGTGTCACTGGTGCCGATCAACACCTGTGAATTACTTGTGTCGACGCGGAACAGGTTGCTGGCGTTGCCGACGGTAAAGGCATTGGCACTGGCTGTGGTGATGGATGATGTGCCACTGAATGCGTTGTTGGCACTAAGCTGTGCAAATGCGCCACTGTCCAAGCCGTCTAATGTCTCCGAGTTAAAGGCATACGCACTTGTACTCATCTGGTGACGCGGAGTCATTGGGCTTTCCCAGGTAGCACAAGCAGCAGTGCCACAGGTCGCGGTACCTGGCGTCGCAAGGGTTATCTCAAAATAGAGATTACCGCTGGCGAACAAGCTCGCCGGAATAGCGCTCACCTCACCAAGCTTGGTTGAGAACAGGCCGTTCGTGACCTGTACCCTGTTGGTGGTCTCACGAGTCTCATCCCAGACACTCGAGCCACCTGAGCCGACAGTAAAGAGACGGAACTGCATGTTATACAGACCATCGGTCACTGTGTTACCAGTAGAGTCAGCGAGGCGTCCTTGGAAGTTCATCGTACTCGGAACAGCTGAAGCCTTAGGAGTAGAGATAAACACAAAACAGGCTAGCAATAAGCTAACCGTGGCTATGACGTAAAATCTCGCAGTTCGCGATACCCTGATAGTGAATCCTCGCATGATTCCTTATGGTTTCACACCCCTGTAACTCAAGGGTTATGCTTATTATACTCCACATGATACCTCTATAACAGGGTTATGCTTACTAAAAAGCGTATACTTTTGCATCTAAAAAGCCGTCACTTTTTTGTATGACATAAGAGCCGCCGCCGGCTAGCGGCCTCATTCTTCTGCGACGGCAGAAGCAACGTCCGCCAGCTGGGGGGCAGCTCTTGATTATCGCTAATTTTTGAAAAAAGAAAATTGCAAAATATGAAATGAAAAATGCCATTACTATGGACTATCGGCTATGAGCTATCAGCTAAGGACCAACTCACTACTTCCCCGATACCGTATACTAGTACATATGAAACGGTGGCGGAAACAGCTCGTACGAGCAAAAACAAGCCTGCAGGTGTGGTGGCAAAGGGCATTTTCGCCTATTCAACGGCGAATATTGTTTGTAATTGCACTAATATGGCTTGTGTTTGGGGTCATGGCCTATGGCGTGTTGGCGCATCGCGTAATTACCACGACAACGTCACAAAACGTCGCTCGCGCAACCTTACTCAGCGCCGACATCGACCGTTTGCCGTCGTTTACGGA
>CAZIEB010000021.1:13996-15053 GCA_964538665.1 uncultured Candidatus Saccharibacteria bacterium | reverse complement strand
CGGGAGTTGGGCGACGACGCCCAAAATACGTTTCGACATAGCCCAGTGTCTTGGCTTGCTCTATGGTGGCGTCGATATACGCTCGTATCGGCGCACGCAGACGGAAATATTCATCGATAAACACCTTGGCGTCATGAAAACTCATACCGGTCGCAGCCGCTAATCCGTGCGGGCTCATACCATAGAGAACACCAAAATTAATCACCTTGGCATCACGCCGTTGTGATTTGGTGACATTATCGAGTGGAATCTTGTACACCTCAGCGGCTGTCTTGGCATGGATATCCGTACCAGCGTTAAAGTCATTGATCATTTGCGTGTCACCTGCGAGTACTGCAGCCAGGCGGAGCTCAAATTGACTATAGTCGGCACTGACGAACACATTGCCCGGCGCGGGGACAAATGCTTCACGAATCTTGCGGCCCTGCTCAGTGCGCACGGGTATGTTTTGTAGATTTGGTTCAATACTACTCAGCCGACCCGTCGCCGCAACATCTTGACGAAAAGTTGTGTGCAGACGTGACTCACTATCGATAAGTTTTGGCAATGCATCGACAGTGGTACTCAGCAGCTTGGTAACTTCTCGGTAGTGCTCGATGAGCTCGATGATGGGGTGCTGGCCACGCAGTTTGTCGAGCTCTGACTGACCCGTGCTGTAGCCTGTCTTGCCTTTTTTGATACCGACCGTCGAGAGCGCTAGCTTGCCGTATAGCACATCGGACAGTTGCGCCGGCGAGCTGATATTAAATTCATACCCGACCATGTCAAACATCTGCTGCTTCAGCGTCGCGATCTGCTGCTCGAGCTCGACCTTCATCGTCGCCAGCATCTCCGTATCGAGTGTGATGCCACGATGCTCCATGCGCGCAAGAATAGGTATCAATGGAAAATCGATGTCATACGCGACAGATTTGAGCTTGGGCAACGCATCGAACAGCCCCGCTTGCTGTGCGTGCAGCGCCCACACGGCCGCAACCGCGAACGATGGATCCGTAGCATCAACGCCAGCCAGATCAGTCAGATCACGAGACTTGCGGAGCGGATCGAGCAAAAATGC
>CAZIEB010000021.1:10313-13896 GCA_964538665.1 uncultured Candidatus Saccharibacteria bacterium | reverse complement strand
ATCTCTGAATTTTGCATATGCTGCGGCAGGTTGCGAAGGAGTGACCGAAACTCAAGTCGCGTCAATAACTCTTTGAGCTTGAGGGTATCAAGATCGTTGACGTCCATGGCATCAAGATCGAGAGAAAATGGCGCATCGAGGTACAGCCTTGCGATTTCCTTGCTGAGATACGCCGAATCTTTGCCAGCCTCTAGTTTGGTGCGCGTCGCGCCCTTGATGAGGTCAAGATTTTCATATATGCCATCTAGTGTCTTGAACTGCTGAAGCAAACTGAGCGCCGTCTTTTCGCCGACACCGGGCACACCAGGGATATTGTCCGAACTGTCGCCCTTGAGCGACTTGAGATCGAGAAATTGATCCACGGCAATACCGTATTTTTGTTCAAAACTCTCTGGATGAAATAGCTCGATGTTCGAAAAACCTTTTTTGAGCGCGTAGACATGCGTCAGTGGACCAACACATTGCAGCGCATCGAGGTCACTCGTGATGAGACATGTTTCTATCCCCTGTCGGGAAGCCTGGTCGGCGAGTGTACACATAATGTCGTCAGCTTCGTAGTCATCAGCTTCGTACATCGGCCAGCTAAACGCGTCGAGTAGCTCCATGAGTAGCGGAATCTGTGCATAAAAATCCGGTGGTGGCGGCTTGCGGCCTGCTTTGTATTCCGGATAGAGTGCTTTTCGCTTGCGAATATTAGTCTTGGGCTTGTCCCACGCGACGCACACATAATCGGGCTTCAGCTTTTTCATCAGCTCGAGACTGAGCGCCGCAAAACCGTAGACACCACCTGTCGGCGTGCCATCTTTGAGGCTAAGACTCGGCATGGCATAGTAGCCTCGATAAAATACCGATTTTCCATCAATAATCGCAAGTCGCTTTGTCATAGGACTAGTATACGCTATCTGTTAACTGCCCGCTTGCCCTAAAGAAACTTCACCAACATTACGAGCACGGTTATTACGCGCTTTTAAGTGGCGACGCTCTTTCTCGGTTAAAGCACCCCATATACCTGCTCTTTGATCATTATCAACTGCCCACTTGAGGCAAATATCAATCACCGCACAGCCTCGACAAACTGCTTTTGCTTCTTCAGTCTGAAGTCGTGCCGCGCCTGATGTGCCTTCTGGAAAAAATAACTCTGGATCTTCACGCTTACATGCGGCTTCGTCTCGCCAATCGTACCGTGATTCAGGATGTGACATGCCAACTTCTTATGTTCGTGACTCTATAGTTACAACAAATCACACTTCTATCAAGCATAAGCATAGTGAATTCAGCCATACGCTATACTATTGGTATGAATAGACCAAAAGTCATAGCAATTCTCGGTATGCCTGGATCGGGCAAAGGTACAGTCGTGAAACATATCTGTGAAACACATAGTGTGCCTTCTGTGTATTTCGGCGGTATGGTCTACGAGGAAGTTGAGCGACGTGGGCTCGATATCGTCATGGATGAGCGGATGGTCCGCGAGGATATGCGTCGTGCCGAAGGCCCTGCCGTCATGGCCAGGCGGGCTGCCGAAAAAGCCGAAAAGCTTCTTGCCGAAGGCACGAAATTTGTCGTGCTGGACGGAGTCTACTCATGGAGCGAAGACAAATATTTACGCGAAACATTTGGCGAAGAGTACGTATCGATTGCTATCGTCAACCCAAAACACGTGCGCTACCAACGGGTCGTAGAACGTAAAGATGCGCATCGCACATATACCAAAGAGCAAATAATGCTCCGGGATGTCGAAGAAATCGAAAATATTGAAAAAGGCGGGCCGATTGCATTTGCCGACTACTACATCGCAAACGCTCCCGATATACCGGCTCTACTCGCCATGACCGACGATACGATGCGCCAAGTTGGCTACTAGCAGCTACTGCAGATATTCGTACAGTTTTTTGGCGTCTTTGTGCTTACGAAGTTTGGCGAGCGCTTTGGCTTCGATCTGACGAATACGCTCACGCGTGACGCTAAATTCTTGACCGACTTCTTCAAGCGTGTGGCTTTTGCCATCATCGAGCCCAAATCGCATCTTGAGAATTTTTTGCTCGCGCTCGGTCAAGACATCGAGGATGCTCTGCACCTGTTCTTTGAGCAACTGATTGGCTGCTGAGTCTTCGGGACTAGAGGCGTCTTCGTCTTCGATGAAATCACCGAGCACAGTGTCGTCTTCCCCGTCATCACGACCGACACCAGCATCAAGACTGGTGATGTCTTGTTTGATTTTCATGACGTATTCGACTTTTTCGGGCTCCATCTCGAGCTCTTTGGCAAGCTCTTCGATAGACGGCTCGCGATTGAGATCTTGCGTCATACGGCGCTGTGTACGGAGCAATTTGTTGATTGTCTCTACCATGTGAACGGGAATACGAATCGTTCGAGCTTGGTCAGCGATTGCTCGAGTAATCGCCTGACGGATCCACCAGGTCGCATAGGTGCTAAATTTGAAGCCTTTGTCTGGGTCGAATTTTTCTACTGCACGCAAAAGTCCGGTATTGCCTTCTTGGATGAGGTCGAGAAAATCAAGTCCACGGCCGCTGTAGCGCTTGGCAATACTGACGACGAGGCGCATGTTGGCTTCGGCCATCTGGTCTTTGGCTTTTTTGTCGCCCGAGACTACTTTTTGGGCAAGCGCGAGCTCTTCTTCGGCATTGAGGAGTGGGATTTTACCGATTTCTCGCAAATAAAGTCGCACTGAATCATCAGAAATATCATCAAAATACACCGGCGCAGCCGGATCGTCATCAAGATCTTCTTCTTCAATCTCCTCTATATCTGGTTCATCAACGATATCGATGTCATTTAGACTCGCAAGATCATCATCTTCGCTTGCGGGTGTCGTTGTTAGGTCGTCGTGTGTCGCATCATTTGGCACGCGTACTCTCCTTGATTAGGGCTGATAATTCCGACCGTAACTCACCGATACGCTGCGTGTCTCGTGCTTCTTCGGCACGACGAAGCTCAATAGTGAGTACGGCTTTTTTCTGTTTTCTCTGTTCGTCTTTTATGCGTCGTACGAGGTTCGCGGTTTCAATCAGTCGATTACTGCTATCAACTGAGCCATAGCGCGTCTCTGCTTTGAATGTAACAATTTTGACATAGGTTTGTATATTTTGCAACTCCTCAGGGAGCGGCTCAGGGAGCGGAGCGCCCCTATGCGCCAAGATATACCCCAGCAGTGTCCGCCTGACGTCTCCTGCAACAGCGTCAGTCTCAAGATGCCTGAGGGCGTCATGGACGCTTGTATCTATGGCCGCCAGACCCAGCAGATAGTCTTGGTGGACTTCCGGATCGTGACCACTTGTCATCGAGACCGACATGGGTTTGAGGCGCGAGACAGGTGCGGGCTTCGAGGTGAGATCGAGCTTGCCCTCGAGCGCCTTGACCGATGCACCCGTGACCTCAGCGACACGACGGATGTAGTGTTCTTGCTCAACTGGGTCTTTGAGATTGCGAATTATTGCTAGTGCGTGCGTGCTGAGTTCTCGCTTGCCAGTGGCTGTTTCGAGATCAAATCGCTGCGAATACTGGTCAATTATCCACTCGACCGCCGGCTGGTGACTGTCGACCACACTTTGCCACAATTTTG
>CAZIEB010000021.1:3214-10213 GCA_964538665.1 uncultured Candidatus Saccharibacteria bacterium | reverse complement strand
GTTTGCGGCGTGTTGAGGTACTTTGGTGCGTTTTTGACATCAGCAAGCAGACGACCGGTAAACCCAATAATCTGTCCCTGCCCGTCACTGAGCGGCACCATCAACCTCCCCCGAAACATATCATTGCCCCGCTGCCCGATGAGTCCAGCTTCTTGCAAATCTCGCGGTTGGTATTTTTTGTTCGTCAAAAATTTTGTCAATGCAGAGCCAGACTCTGGCGCATACCCCAATCGAAACGCAAGCACTGTTTCTCGAGAAAACCCACGCACAACATTGACATAATGAATCGCTGCAGAATCCTTGATGAGTTGTCGCTGATAATACGTCGCTGATTGTTCATTGACCGCCAGAAGGCGCTTCTTTTTGTCGCCGAGACCTCGATCTTGTCCTCGAGTCTCATACATGCTGAGGTCGATTCCGGCTTTGCGCGCCAGTAGTTCAAGCGCCTGCCGAAAATCCAACCCTTCGACTTCCATTACAAAACTAAATACGTCTCCACCTTTGTTTGAGCTAAAATCATGCCAAATTTGTTTGTCGGGACTGACGAAGAAGCTTGCTGTTTTTTCATGCGTAAATGGACTCAGGCCTTTCCAGCTCCGCCCTGCTCGTTTGAGGGGAATATACTCGCCAATTATCTCCTCTATGGCAAGCCTGCCACGTACCTCTTCTTTCGCATCCTCAGAAATCATGTCTTTAGTATACGGGATTACGCCCCAACAACGATGACTTTGCCTCTTTTACACCTCTGGTCAGCATGAGCGTTTTGTGCTTTAATGGCCAGTATGGCTAAAGACCCATATTTTATTGAGCCAACAAACGCCCACAGTGGTCGGACTACGAGCGCAGGTGAATCCAAGGCGGTATTTGGCATGCTCGCATTTGGTGTCATCCTCGCTGTCGGCGCGATTATATTTTTGTTTGCAAATCCAACCGCCGATGCCGGGGCTGAGTCACAAAAGCTTACCTGGCGCATGGCCGCTCTCGAAGAATACTTTGATTATGGCCGCGAATACTCCCAGAGCGACGATATGCGCAAATTTACCGGCGAATCAATCATCCTCCTCTCAGGTGACATCCCACGAGTCGAAGAAGCCATCAAGAGTGCTGGCTACAACAAAACCAACGCCGATATCAAAGCCGCCGAAGCAGATACCGAAAAGATAGAGGAGCTTCGGACTGCTGGTGTCAACGGCCGTTTCGACGCGGTCTACAAACCACTTCTACTCGACAAGCTCGAGAGCGTCATGAATCAGCTCAACACTACTGATGCAGCCATAGGTACCGAGGCGTTTCACGAAGCTGGCGGCGCCATGTATTCCAACTTGAATTCTATGAAAGAAAACCTTTCGGCGATCGAAACCTAGCGACTACGCCCGCACAAGCTCGTAACTATGCCGTACCAGATCTTTGAGCTCATCGAGCGGCACTTGTCCTGTGCAGATGATGGTATTCCAATGCTTCTTATTGAGATGATAGCCCGGCAGAACAGTCTCGTATTTTTCGCGCAATAGTTCAGCCAGCTGCGGATCGCATTTGAGGCTGACACGCACCGGTTCGCTTCCCTCCTGGATGAGCGCAAACATCTTGCCTTCGACTGAATCAATTTTGTAGACAGCGACTTCTTCGCCAAAGGGATAATCCAATACCACACCTGGATGGCTTGTGATGAGTGCTTCGATGTCTGCGTGTGTAATCATTCGTATCTATTATTACCAGATATTTGCGAAATCTCCAGCACCCTTAGGCCGCCTGGCGCCGAAATTGATGTCCGCTGGCAGTATGAAACCCCGCTGATGTCGATACTTGCAGTGAAGATTTGTACCGATCGTGCAGAGTATCCAGTTTTTTCTGATCAGCGTTCGAGCCTGTGACAATGACGGCAACTGTGCCTTCAAATTGCTCATAATATGCGTGCACCGCCGCGGCACCGAGTAGCGCAGTTCCCTCGGGATACCCCTCTAACGCTGCGCTGCCCATGGCTTCTGCATGCTCCAGCCGGGCTGCATCTTCGAGCGCTACCATCGCACCGACATCAACCGAAGTCACACGAAGCGTGGTTCCCCACAGGCGAGAATTCTCTCGGCTCGTCTGTAGCGCAACCTGCCCCAGTTGGTGCACATAGGCACCTTCGCACAGCTCATACTCCGCCGACAGCTTGGCACCATGCACTTTTGTGGTGAGCCCCAGCTCACGCACCGCCGTGGCTACTCCGGCCCTGAGCCCTCCGCCGCCCTCTGGCACAACCACATGATCAATCTCAGGCATGCGGAGCAAGAGTTCGTGCATCAACGTACCCTGCCCACGGGCAACATCTTCATCGTCGTATGGCTCAATCACTGGTGCACCAAGCTGTGTCGCCATGGCATAGGCTGCGTCTCTCGCTTCATCCAGGCCACCCGATAGTTGCCGGACCGTGACATTGCCATTGCCAAGCTCTAGCGCACGATCCATTTTGAGCTGAGGCGTATAGCCCGGCACAATCCCATCGATGTGTATACCCGTCTCTCGGGCGGCGAGTGAACAGCCCGTGAGATGGTTGCCAGCGCTGTACAGGACGGCCCTATCGACGCCCGCACTACCCAGCAGCAACATTTTTTCCAGCGCGCCACGCTCTTTGAATGAGCCGCTCTCAAACTCTGTCGCATATGCCGCATATAGAGGCCTACCATCTGGCAGGTAGCTATGAATACCAATAGAAATCGGTGTTGTGTAGCCTCGTATCGCTTCCCATGTGTCAGCAACCGAGCGATGCGATATCGGAGCTGGTAGCGTTTCTCCTGACGAATGGTATTTCATTTGGTATTGTCCCTTATATAATTAAAAATCCCGGCTGCTGCCGGGTTGTTCTTTGGTTGTGTATGCGTATCAAAAACTACCGGCAGCCGGGTGGATGTCGATAATAATAATGTTGGTACGCAAAGTCATACGACGAGTATACGCCGGTCACGCTAGCGGCGCAACAAATTACTTTATTTTCTTGAGATAATACTGCAATTCTTCGATACTGCCACGGATGTCAGCCAGTGCACGATGCGACTCGGGTTTGGCAAACTTTTTGCCGTATTTGCCTTCAAATACAACTTTCCAGGCACTGACATCGAGCATCCGATAATGCAACCGAGCTGCAAGTCGCGGCCACTCATTGTCGATAAATTTTCTATCCTGGTGAATGGAATTACCCGCCAGCAACACTGGCTTGTCTTCATCGAAATGCTCCGCCACAAACTCAAGCAACTCGTTTTCGACCGTGCGGCCATTTTTGCCTGTAAGATTTTGCGCCACTAGTGCGTCACGGACTTCAGGAAAGGTTCTCCAAAATTCATTGTCCATACGAGATGCAACGATACCTGGACCGACTTTTTTGACCGCAGTATATGTCGCGATTTCTTTGAAATCCCAGTCCGTCACCACCGCAGCGACTTCCATAATCCGATCTTCTACAGGATCAAGCCCGGTCATCTCAAGATCCATCCAGAGGAGTGTTGCGGCTTTCTTCATTACTTCATTATACTATCTAATTTTCGCCATCTCTTTGACATCTTGTGCGGTCAAATCGACAATTCCGTCGAAATGATATCGAAAGAACACTTCGCGGCCATCGCGAATCATCAAATGGTCTGGTAGGCCCAAAGCATGCTCAAGCGAAAACCCGGTGATATATGGCCTTGCTTCACCGCCTTCGTAAAATACATCATATGGCCATCCTCCGATTTCGAGAGTTGCCGGCATATTTTCTTCAACCGCCTGGATATTCTCGGGTGTAATAAATGAATACAGATTTATATCACTGACACGCATAACTTCACGGAGATTGGCATCCAACTCGCCAAGACTGGCGACATTATGCGCTGCTGATTGGATGAGCGCCTTCATGTCATGGTCGCTCAGCGGAGCCTTTTCAAAGAAATAATTGCGCTGATTGATAGGTATCCGCTCGGCTATACTCTCAAGTTGACGCTTGAGTTGACGTAACTCGCGCTGCGCAGGGCCCGGTTTATCAAGCGACACTCTAACCAACATTTCTACACTTTGCTCACTGTCGGCCCGACTTTTCTTGACGGACTTATAAGTCCTGATAGTACCGATAGATCCGGCTTCTATTCGTTGCAGACGACCATCTTGCCCGACTGTAACTTGATCGCGCACAGCAGACGCTGTTCTGCCGAGGGCGGCACGGACTTTTTGCCGCGTTGTCGCAAACCCTCGCTCGATAACGTTATGTACTTCATCCTCGCTATCAAGATACCACCGTGGATAACCCGCAATAAGTGCCGACTTGTCCAGGGCTAGATTTCCGAGCAAGCTTCGTGTACTCACGCGGCGATCATATTCATACGGCTCACCCTTCTCAGGACCTAGTACATTGCGATACCAGACAATTGGTGGTCGAGATTGTTTGGTCCCATCGGGCTGATTTCTACGACGACCACGCCACTTTGACCGACCAACTTCTGCATACAACAAATGCGGCATACCCGCCAGCAATGCTTGATGTAACATTTCGCGCTGTTGTGGCGTCAAATCATTCGTAAGATTCTCATACATTTGTTCTCGAGGAATCCCCGTTCGATGACAGATTTTGCGGTATTGCTTGTGTGCCCGTAGTACGTTGCGAACATCAAACCCCGCATTGATTGCAACCTCGTCTTCGATACTGTCATGTTCGATGCGTGGCATCGTATCTGCATGTTCGCCATCGAGATACGGACTCAATGTGCCCTGTTCAGTCTTGATAAACTCGATACTGCTCATAAAATAATCCAGCTCAGCCAAGAAATCATCTGAAGTCCCGGCTGATATTTTTGACTGCAGCTGTTTGAGCTTTTCGGGATCATACGAGCCCAGTCCACCCGCTTCGATTGATGCAGCAATGACTGCTATTTGTTGTTTTTGTAGCGTATCGCCACCGCCTAATACAATCCCCGCAACGGCGCGCGCAAGTTCAGGACGCAGTGGATATTTGTCCATCTCTCTACCGAGATCAGTTACTAAGTTTTGTTCGTCAACCGCACCCAATAGCCTCAGGACGGTATATGCCTCCTGGATCGTCGATCGGGTAACTTTATGGATTAGGTATTCATTAAGTGTAAAGAAGTCTCGGTCCATAGCTGCCGCACTCAGCACATTACGAGTAATCACCGTGTGGTATATATCAGCAGGAATGTGTTCTTCTCGCTCGTGGTACCGGACAAACCTTTCGTTCGCTGATGAACTACCCGGCCTATGACGAAGCGACAATGGCCGGGCCAAGAAGAACTTAGCGCCGTCTATGTCGCGACCACCGCGACCCATTTGTTGCGTCAACTCTGCCTTTGTACAATATCGACGTGGTAATCCTGCAGCATTTCATCATCGAGTTCAGGACTCTTTGTCCAGCCATCACTAATCACTCGATCAACACCCGGTATTGTGAGCCCAGACTGTCCGGCAGAAGTCGATACGATTACCGTTCGCGTGCCCTCGGAATCTGCTCCAAATATTTCTCGCCGCTGTTCGTCAGATATTTTTGAATGTAGCGGCAGGATGCGCAGGTCTGGGTCTCTTTTGAGGAGCTCTTTTGTGATTGCACCGATAGACCGTTTGCCATCAGTAAATATCAACGTTTTATTACTCTCTGCGCACTCCGTCTCAAAAATATCAACCACGTTCATATCGGGGCGCTCATTGTATTGGATGTCAAACGGCCGACCCTCGACGGTAATCTTTGGTATCGGTCGGCCATTTATTGGCGCGTACGCCTGCTGTACTTCCTCCTCGTTGAGCGTTGCACTCATCAAAACCATATTCCACGAAGGCTTTTCGGTCATCAGCTCAGCGGCTGTTGCGACTGCAAACTCTGTTTCGATATTGCCTTCGTGTACTTCATCGGCGACGATGAGTACTTTTTTATTGGCCCATTCTTCACGGAGCTCTGGAGCCCGCTTCTTGAATACTGCCGATGTCATAACCTGGATGACAGAATCTTCGCGGAGTGTGGCATGTTCCGAGTGCGCCATACCGACTAGGTGCGGTGGTTTGTGTAGTCTCTTCTCTGCGAACTGCTCGGTGAGCTCCTCATCAAGTCGTTCGGAGATATTATCGGTTGTCACACGACGAGGCTGGAGATAGACGATGTGGTCATAGCCCATTTCGAGCGCATATTGCGCCAGTTGAGTAGATTTGCCACTACCGGTTTCACCAGCTAGCAGCGAGATTCGGTTGGTAGCCACCATTTTCATGATGTCGTGCTTGTAGTGATCGATGGGTAAGTTTTTGTTGCCAAAATCCTCCCATCGCTCACGGCGCATGGTCGTATTTTCTTTACGCCATTGCCGCTGTAAACGATCAAACTGAATGCGGTCAATCAGTAGCTGTTTTCGATCGTATCCAATCTGGTGGGTAAACTGCGGCGGTATCTGTCGGACTTCTGGAGACGGACGATACCCAAACCTACCATTACCGGAGGAATTTCGTCGTGGCTGGTGGTTTGGTCTGGGTGGCATGACTTTTAGAATTGTAACAAAAGGTAGTAGCTTATAAAATCATAAGGATTATCGACAAACTCTACCCGAGTCGTTCCATCGCTATCGTAAATGCCGCTTCTTTGAGGGAACAACCTTCATCCTCTGCTTTCTTGGTGGCAGCCTCCATTGCTCTAGAAAGTATAGTATCGAGTTCAGCGTTGACTCGAGCTTCGTCCCAATGCTCGTTCGATCGGTTTTGTTGCCATTCGAGATAGCTCACGATGACGCCTCCGGCATTTGCAATGACGTCTGGAATCACCGTCACCCCCCTACCTTCAAGCGCGATTAGCGCCTCATCATCCACTGCACCGTTGGCGAGTTCTAGCACTGCACCGGCCTTGACCTGTGCTTGGTTGTCGCCATCAATTACGTCTCCAAGTGCCGCGAGCACCAGCACATCACAGTCGACATACACGACGTCTTCTGGCTCGCCTGCGTCCTCTCCCAGCTCATCGATAACACTGCGCGAAAAAGATAAACCGTCAAATACGAGACC
>CAZIEB010000021.1:0-3114 GCA_964538665.1 uncultured Candidatus Saccharibacteria bacterium | reverse complement strand
CTCCCAGCTCATCGATAACACTGCGCGAAAAAGATAAACCGTCAAATACGAGACCGTCAGGATCTGCAATGAGTTTTCGTGAATTTGCAACAGCCACTATCGATACGCCAAGCTCGCGCTCGGCAATCTGTGCAAAATAAAATCCGACATTGCCAACACCCTGCACTGCAACCCGCAGCCCTTTGGTAGCGATACCACGCTCACGACAATATTCACGCAGCGCGATCACACCACCTCGCCCTGTCGCCTCGATACGCCCCTCGGAGCCACCATTTGCAATAGTCTTACCCGTAAAACTCGCTTTGCTGGTATCTCCGGTCAACAGCTCATACTCATCAACCATCCAGTCGATAACCCCGCCATCGGTGTTGACATCAGGCGCTGGGACATCCTTGTCGGGACCAATATGTTGTTCGAGCGCGCGCACGTACTGCCTGGCGACTTTTTCGATATGATCGGCATCATGATTGCGCGGATCGAACGCCACACCGCCCTTGCCGCCACCCATCGGTATATCGACAGCAGCGCATTTGATACTCATCAGTGTCGCGAGCGCGCGCACCTCACTGGTATCAACATGCGGGTGAAACCGAATTCCGCCCTTGTACGGGCCACGTTTGCTGCTGTGCTGCACCCGATACGCCATATGTTGTATGTCATCGATAGTAATCTCAAATTCATGGACCGCCTCAGGATCCAGCAACGCCGCAACTTGTTGTGTCGTCCAGCCGAGTCGTTTGCCACTCCGATGTATCAATTCTTCAGCACTTTCAAGCATATTCATACAAAAACCCCTCACGTATTACAGTGAGGGTAATTGTGACTGGTCGCGCGGGAAAAATCAATCAGTCGCGGGCGGCTTTGAGGGCGCGGGCGTGCCAGACGAGGCTTTGGACCATATCATTGAGCGCGTTTTGCGTGCCTTCATTGCCCTCGGCAAGCGCGCCGTCTTCACCGATGAGCTCTGGTACGCGTCCATAAAACGTCACACTCTGTGGAATCGGCAGGCCACCGAGGTTGCTATTGACCACCAGGCGCAGTTGTTCGTTTGCACGAGCACCACCGACCGAGCCATGACTGACGATAGCAACCGGCTTACGCATCAGTTGGTAATCTAGCAGGTCAATGGCATTTTTGAGCGCAGCCGGGATACCATGGTTATACTCGGGGGTAATAAAAACAAACCCATCGACATCATTCATGTCCTGGAGGTAGCGCTTGGTACCATCACTCAACTCGGGCCGTTCGCCCGCCATCGGTGGTAGTGGCTCAGTCATCATTGGCAAGTCATACTCAGCAAGATCGATCAGCGACCACTCGCTATCACTCACGGAGTCTTTGGCAGTTTTTTCTACCCATGCTGCCACTCGCGGCGTTACTCGACTTTGGCGCGTACTCCCAACAACAATACCTAATTTCATATTTTTTGCTCCTTTTGCTATAATTTGTATAGTAAATACTATAGGCGATTTACTATACAAAGTAAAGTATTATTATGACAAACATTGGCTGCATCAACACCGCATCACACATTATCGGCCAAAAATGGACCGCACTCATCATCCGTGAAATTGCCAAAGGTCCACAGCGCTACTGTGAGATCGAACGGGGCGTACCCGGTATCAATCCGCGCATCTTAACGCAGCGACTTGATAGCCTGCAAAGCCAAGGTATCATCACCGAATGTGATAACCGCTACGAATTGACTCGCAAGGGGCATGACTTATTACCTATCCTAAAAGACATGGCTAGCTGGAGCGCCAAATATCCGCGCGAACCCCACTGGAACGTCGCCTAAATTGACTAAATTTAGCTCTTTTTGCGGTCAATCCGGTCGAGCTTGAGCATGTGTACGAGCGCGTAGACCACGAGCGCTACCGCAATAAGCGTGATGAGCGAGCTGACAAACGCTCCCCAAGGGAAATCGGCTTGTCGCCCCGCGACAGTCAGGCTAAATGATGCTGCCTGGAGGCCTTCTTGGGTGCCGATAATCAGCTGAACAATCGGGTCAATAAACGCTTGGACGAGTTTTTTGACCGTGTCACCAGCTGCAGTACCGATCGCAAGACCAACGGCAAGTCCGACGACACCTTGCTCGCGAATAAAGTTCATAAACCCATTGGCATGACCTTTCGTCAGCGACGCAGCTTTTGCCTTGGCAGCAGCAGCCTTAGCGGCAGCTGCTGCGCGTTTTGCCTCTGCGGCACTGGTTGCGGCTTTTTTGGTACTTGATTTGTTGGTGGTCGACTTTGCAGCCATAGTAGAATCTCCTGTGGTTACCTCTGTAATATCTATAGAATATCATCAAATTGGAAATTAACAAGGAGAGGTGGTGCTCGGGGCGGGGTTGGCATGTTACGCCTCCCCCGCCCCGACGGAGCTTGTCCATCTCATCGGGTTACGACGAGATGGTGCTCAAGCACGAACACGAACTGGTCCGAGTTTGACCTTTTTCGTATCACGATTGAACGAACGGGTGAGTTTGCCTTCAGCAATGAGCTCGTCAACCGCCTGCTCGATCTCGGGATGCTTACAGCCACTAAGCTTTGCTCGGAGAGCAAGCTCGGACATCCGCACCTCAACGCCACCCTTATCGATGACGTATTCTAGAATCCTCTGTTTGGCATTTTGGGCCATCGCAGACTCCTATCAGTCGCGGTCGAGTGACTCTTGCAGGCCCTCGCGGGCCTCTTCGGCCTCCTTGCTCATGAGAGATTCCTCCTCTCCTTGTTGTAGTAGGTGCTGGGGTGATTGGCCCCATATGTATCCCCTGAAACAAAAAACCGCCGAGGTTGTCCTTCGGCGTTGTAGTTCATCCCAGAGAGAATCTAGCCTGCCGAAGGCACGTCAGCAATCACGAGAATGAGACCTGATTGTTGCGTATACTTTGGCATGGCAAAAGTATACCCGCCTTACGTGAATTTTGCAACTATAGCCTGTCGGGCGTGTCTATGCCCAATAGTGTTAACCCATCCGCTAAAGTTCGGCGGTACTGTTCTACTAGCCACAGCCGCGTTGATTCACGCTCATCACCAATGACTTTTGCTTTTTCATAAAACCGGTTAAACTCTTGTGCTAGTTCATAGAGATAATGACATATGTGGTGTGGCATGA
>CAZIEB010000020.1:0-15623 GCA_964538665.1 uncultured Candidatus Saccharibacteria bacterium | reverse complement strand
GTACAGCCTACCCGTCGTCGGCCATGTCTTAGCATGAGCCTCCGGGGCCCCAGCGGCTGTATATGAATTGCTGGAGACCGCCCCGCGGTAACTACGCTTCGTTACTCGGGTTCGCCATCAAGCATAGAAAGGATCCGTATGGGACACGCCTTCTGGTTCACCTAGTCGGTGCGCGAAGCCGCTTCGCCGTGCGCGACATTTACTACCTGGTACGTTGTACCATCCCTCTTTCGTGGAGGGTCTTTTTTATTTTGACGTATACTAATGTGTATACATGACGCATACATTTTTCTTTTATGATCTTGAGACGAGCGGACTCAGTGCGCGCGATGATAGGATTATGCAGTTTGCAGGCCAGCGAACCACTATGGAGTTAGAGCCTATCGGTGAGCCGGTAAATATCATGGTCGAGCTCAGTGACGATATCCTGCCGAGCCCCGATGCGATAGCGGTGACAGGTATTACTCCTCAGCAGACTCGGACTGATGGCTACAAAGAATCGCAGTTTTGCAAAATGCTGGTCGAAGAAATCTTTACACCCGGCACTATCGCAGTTGGCTACAACAATGTGCGGTTTGATGATGAATTTATCCGCCATACGCTGTGGCGAAATTTTTACGACCCGTATGAATGGGCTTGGAGTGATGGACGAAGTCGATGGGATATGCTCGATGTTGTGCGCATGACGCGGGCGCTACGTCCCGAAGGAATATCGTGGCCGACGGATGCCGAGGGCAAAGCGGTCAACAAGCTAGAACTGCTTGCAAAAGAGAATAACCTCCTCCATACCAAGGCGCACGACGCGCTGAGTGATGTCGAGGCGCTTATCGGACTGACAAAACTACTACAGACCACTCAACCGAAGTTATTTGACTACCTGCTGACGATGCGCGACAAGCGTACAGCCATGGGACTTGTCAATCTCGATGATCCAAAGCCATTTGTCTATACCTCTGGTCGCTATGACGCCGCCTATGAAAAAACCACAATTGCCGTCGCGCTGGCACCTGCGGCCAAGCCGGGGGCTGTCTTGGTCTATGATCTGCGTTATGATCCAACCCCGTTTTTGCAGGCATCGCCGAAGCAGCTGAGCGCCATCGCATTTGCCGATCGAGCGATGCGAGCCGATGCGGATTTTCAGGCGCTACCAATCAAGGAGCTGAGCTACAATAAATGTCCTGCGGTTGCCCCCGTGGGCGTACTCGATGCGGACTCACAGCAACGACTTGGTATTGATATGGCGATTATTACGAAGCATTACAACATGCTGGTTGCCAACAAGGGTTTTGCTGACGTCGCAAGGGAAGCCTATGAGCTCAGAGAACCTTACGCTCCGGCAAATGATGTCGAGCATATGCTGTATGACAATTTTCTTAATGACAAGGACAAACCTCGGATGAGTGCAGTTCGAGCGGCAACAGCCGATGAACTCGCTGATTTTCACCCGCAGTTTATTGATTCACGTCTCGACACCCTATTGCTACGCTATAAGGCTCGGCAGTTTCCGACGAGCCTGAGTGCTGATGAAATGACCCAGTGGGAGGCGTATCGAAGCGCAAAGATTCAAGCTGCGCTACCAACATATCTTGAGGCAGTCGAACGAATTGCGCGGGCTGGTGCAGATGAATATATCGTCAGCGAATTGCGGCTATGGGCCGAAAGTATTATCCCGCTAGAAAACTAAAACTTAGCTAGAAGGCGCAGTTTGGTAGGCACGCTTGCGGCGTTTTGTCTGAGGAGATTTTGGAAGGGCGGTCACTGTCTTGGTGCGAGATCGAGCGACATGTTGCAGTACGTATGCTCTCGCTTCCGCTTTGGCTTGCTGCTGATGATGGGCGGTGTCACCAATGTATAGGGTGTCTTTGGTCAGCCATTTGATAGCGATATAGCCGATGGAACACAGCACCAATGTCATCGCCCAAAACGGCAACGTGATGTCGGTACCTGGCACGCTGCCAGTGAAAAAAAATGTAAAAATCGCAGTAAATACAATAGGCTGCGACACGATAACTACTGTTATAAAACTACCAATTATTGTTTTGGCTGCGGTGGACATCAACCAACTCCCGTTTATAGTAAACTCTATGATATCACAAAATTTACTCTATATCAACAGTATTGTCTAAGTATTAATTACCATATACGCAATCGAGATGCTGATAAGTAGCCAAGAGGCAATAACAGCTCTTCCGAGTGCACGATTTTGTCGATACCATGCCCCGAATTGTAGCACCAATCCAAGAAAAAACTGCTTGACTCTATCAGCCCATTCAAATTCTGTGGACAGGATTGCCACTCCCAGTAAAAACAGTGGAATGCCGCCAGGGCCTGGTAGCCAGCCGATGGAGCCAGAAATAATAATCACAATCCATCCAATCGTAAATACGACAGGGCGCCGAATATGGTGAGGTGTGCGATTCCATTTGTGCTTCAACCACTTCATATATCTAGTATATCAGTCGTGACTAACTGGGGTGAATTATGGTATAATGCATCGATATGTCGAACGTTATTCGAGTTACGGGAGCACGGGAACACAACCTCAAGAACATCACGGTAGAACTGCCGCGAGATAAGTTTGTGGTAATCACCGGGCTGAGTGGTTCGGGTAAGTCATCGCTCGCATTTGATACGATTTATGCCGAGGGTCAGCGACGCTATGTCGAGAGTCTAAGTAGCTATGCACGACAATTTTTGGGTCTTATGGAAAAGCCAGACGTTGACCAAATAGATGGACTAAGCCCGGCAATTTCTATCGATCAAAAATCCACCAGTCGAAATCCGCGCAGCACGGTGGCGACTGTCACTGAGATTTATGATTATCTACGTTTGTTGTACGCCCGTATCGGTATCCCGCACTGTCCCATTTGCCACGAGCCGGTTGCAAAACAAACTCCTCAGGCGATAGTCGACAAAATTCGTGCGCTGGGAGACGGTAAGCGCCTACTACTACTCGCGCCGATTGTGCAGCAAAAAAAAGGCGAATTTGCACATATCCCTGAACAGTTTTCCAAGCAAGGCTTCGCGCGTGCTCGTGTCGATGGCGTAGTCTATGCGCTCGACGAGTTTCCCGAGCTGGACAAAAAATACAAGCACAGCATAGAAATTATTGTCGATCGCCTCGTCAACGATGAATCTTCCCAAAGTCGAATTGCGCAATCCGTTGAGCAAGGGCTACAGCTCGCCGAAGGAGTGTTATTTGTCGTCGATGCTGATTCGGGAGATGAGCATGTGTTTTCGCAGCGGTACGCGTGTGTCAATCACCCCGATGTTGCCATACCCGAACTCGAACCGAGGCTGTTTAGTTTTAATAGTCCGTTCGGGGCATGTCCGACATGTACGGGGCTTGGCAGTCGGCTTGAAGTTGACCCAGAGTTGGTATTCAACCCAAACCTAACAATTGCCGAAGGTGCGCTGCGACCTTTCAATCGAATCAATTCTGATGCGTGGTATATGAAAAAACTCGCAGCAGTCGGCGATGCGCACGGCTTTAGCATTCACGACCCAGTAAAGACGTTACCTGATGATGTTATCCAAAAAATTCTCTATGGCACTGGTGCGCAAAAATACTCTGTGCGGCTCAGTATGGGTCGGCATTTTGATACCACATACGAGGGCGTCATCCCAAATCTCGAGCGCCGTCACAAAGAGACCGACAGTGATTTTATGCGACGCGATATCGAACGATTTATGCGAGAGCGAGAATGTTATACCTGCAAAGGTGCACGACTCAAGCCCGAAGTGCTCGCAGTCACGGTACACAAACTTTCGATTATGGATGTTGTCAGCCTGAGCGTCGACGATGCATTGCAGTTGTTCCGCCACGACCTGAAGCTCAACGAAAAAGAAACGACAATCGCGCATCAAATACTCCGCGAAATAAATGCACGCCTCGGGTTTATGCACGATGTAGGATTGAGCTATCTAGAGCTTGGTCGTGCCGCCAATACACTCAGCGGAGGTGAGGCGCAGCGAATCCGTCTAGCGACGCAAATTGGCTCGGGGCTTCAGGGTGTGCTGTATGTGCTTGATGAGCCTTCGATAGGGTTGCACCAGCGTGATAATGACAAACTGATTGCGACACTAAAGCACCTGCGCGATCTTGGCAATACAGTGCTCGTTGTTGAGCATGATGAAGATACCATACGCAGCGCGGATTTCTTATTGGATATTGGTCCGGGGGCTGGCGTCCATGGTGGACAAGTCTGCGCATCAGGGACACCTGCAGAAGTTGCCGCACAACCCTCGAGTATCACCGGTCAGTATTTGAGTGGGCAACTCGCCATCCCAGTGCCCAAAAAACGTCGTTCGGGTAATGGCAATGTACTGTCAGTGATTGGTGCTCGCGAACACAACTTGAAGAATATTTCCGTTGAGTTTCCTCTCGGTCTTCTCGCGGTCGTCAGTGGCGTGAGTGGCTCTGGCAAAAGTACGCTCGTCAACGATATCATTGCCAAAGAACTCGCCACTCGACTCAATCGTGCGCATGAAGTTGCAGGATCTCACGACGATATCCAGGGCATAGAACACCTCGACAAAGTTATCGTGATAGACCAGTCGCCAATCGGTCGTACGCCTCGCAGCAACCCGGCCACATATACAGGTGTGTTTACCGCTATTCGTGAATTGTTTGCAAATACTCCAGAAGCAAATATTAGGGGCTACAAAGCCGGTCGGTTTAGTTTCAATGTCCGCGGCGGTCGCTGCGAGAACTGTCAGGGTGATGGTGTTATCAAGATTGAAATGCATTTCTTGCCAGACGTCTACGTCGACTGTGAAGTCTGTCACGGCAAACGGTACAATCGTGAGGCGCTAGAAATTACCTATAAAGATAAGACAATATCAGACGTGTTGCATATGACGGTCGAGCAAGCTGCAGCATTTTTTGAAAATGTTCCAAGCATCAAGAAAAAAATGGATACTCTCGTCGAAGTAGGGCTCGGCTATATCACACTTGGCCAACCGGCGACGACCTTTTCGGGTGGGGAGGCACAGCGCATCAAACTCGCGACAGAGCTTAGCCGCCGCGCGACCGGTAAGACGCTCTACATCCTCGATGAGCCGACAACAGGATTGCACGCTGCCGATGTGCACAAACTACTACACGTCCTGCAGGCATTGGTTGCGACGGGTAACAGCATGATAATTATCGAACACAACCTTGATGTCATCAAATCAGCCGACTGGGTTGTCGATATGGGCCCTGAGGGCGGTCTCAATGGTGGTCAAATCGTCGCATCGGGTACTCCTGAGACTATCGCAAAATCATCGGATAGCTTCACAGGACAATATCTGGCATCCTTGCTCAAAAAGAAATCGTAGTATTGCGACGATGCTACAAGCCGTAGCGAATCACTACAAACCCGAGCACCAGCAGCGCAATGAAGGCAAACCCTAAGATGTCGATGTATTTCTCTATCTTGTCTTTGTAGCGACGACCGAGATTATGCATCAGGAATGCTACGAGATAAAATCTTCCACCACGACCGATAAATGAGCCAATGATAAATACCGGCAGGAACATATTGGCGGCACCGCCCGCGATAGTAAAGACTTTATACGGTATAGGTGTAAACCCTGCCACGATGACTGCGAGAGCGCCGTACCGGGCAAACCATTCAACCGCCGAGTAATATGCCTCTTCGTAACCTACTTGGATGATAATCGGCATGACGGCGGTGATAGCGAGAAACCCGATGAGATAGCCCAACAATCCTCCCGCGACAGAAGCAAGTGTGGTGATTGTTGCAAGCCGTAGCCATTTTTTTGGGCGAGCGGTCACCATTGCGATGAGCAGTGGATCGGGAGGTATCGGGAAGAATGAGCTTTCGGCAAAACTTAGTCCAGCCAGAGCTTTTTCGGCTTGCGGTTTTTCGGCCCAGCCAACAACCCATCGATACATTCGTCGTATCCATCGTCGCGGGGCTGCGAGGAGGTCAAGGAATTTGAGGCCAGGTTTTGTATCATCGAATGACTCGTAGTCAGGTGCGGTTGGAGGTTTTTTCATAGCTCTATAATTGTAGCACCGCTGGAAAATATCTCTATCCTATGGTAAAATACTATAATTACAAACAACATACCTCCGAACGGGTATTCTCTATGAAAGGAGAAGAGAAATGGGAGATAAGATTACTCTTACACTAGATGAGCGAACAGCTCATGGTAAAAAAGTTAAACAGTTGCGCCGCGACGGTATCGTGCCTGTCGTAGTCTATGGACCAGGCATCGAACCTGTCAGCGCGCAGGTCGACCAAGTCATGATGGGCAAAGTATACTCAGCAGCAGGCAAACATGCGCCTGTCCACCTCACCGTTGATGGCAAGAAAAAAATCGCCATGATCAAAGATGTTGAAGTAGACAATGTCAAACGCCGCATCAACCACGTCTCATTTCACGCAGTCCGCCAAAACCAGCCAGTTGATGCTGAAGTGCCGATTCGTTTGGTCGGTGAAGGCGAGAGCGAAGCCGAAAAATCAGGTCTTATCATCTTGCAAAATCTCGACAAGATCGAGGTCAAGGCGCTGCCTATGGACTTGCCAGAAGCACTTGAAGTCTCAATACTTCATCTCAAAGAAGCTGGTGAGCGAGTACTCGTAAGCGACATTGCCGTTCCCGAGAATGTAGAAATCATCGACAATGATGACGGCCAGGGTGACGAGTTTGGCGAGGAAGAACGCAGCGGAGTTATGGATCAGCTAGTCGCAAGTGTCTGGGAGCCGAGCGCACTCCAGGCTGCCAACGATTCTACTGGCGGAGACGCTCAGGATGAATCTGAAGTAGAAGCCGAAAACGGCGCCGAAGAGGGCAGTCAAACCGAAAAGAGTGATAGCGACACACCAAAAGAAAAATCTGGCGAATAGCCAACACTCAAATGCGAAAACTGGCGGCGCATCATCGCCGTCGGTTTTTTATTCGTCTATAAATCCACCACTTTGGTGTGACCACAGTGATGCATACACGCCATTTTGAGCGAGCAGCTCGCTGTGAGTGCCGTCTTCGGTGATGTGGCCATCTTCTAGCACAATAATCCTATCAAGTTTGGCGATGGTACTGAGGCGGTGTGCGATGACTATACTTGTGCGGTTTTTCATGAGCTCAGAGAGGCTTCGCTGGATGAGCTGTTCGCTCTCACTATCCAGTGCGCTGGTTGCTTCATCGAGTACTAATATCGGTGCGTCTTTGAGGATTGCACGGGCAATTGCGATACGTTGGCGTTGACCGCCGGATAGTTTGACGCCGCGTTCGCCGACGATGGTAGCAAATTTTTGCGGTAGTCGATTGATAAACTCAAGCGCGTGGGCTTTTTTGGCGGCTTCGATGATTTGCGCATCATCGGCATTGGGGTTGCCGTAGCCGATATTCTCGCGCAGTGTACGGTGGAACAGCAAAGGCTCTTGCGGCACATAGGCGATTGCACTGCGGAGACTTTGCTGCGAAACGCTGTCTATCGGCTGATTGTCGATTGATATAGTGCCGCTATCGATGTCGTCAAATCGTAACAGCAATTTCGTTATAGTAGTTTTGCCCGCTCCTGATGTGCCTACCAGTCCTATTTTTTGGCCTGCCGGAATCATAAGCGTGAGGTGCGATAGTACACTGGTAGATTTGTCGTCGGCATAGGCGTAGCTAACATCGTCGAAATGTATCGCACCACGACGTACAGCCAGTGGCGCGTCAGACGTATCAACGACTCGTGGAGCATCGAGCAATATTTCGGTCATAGGTGTCGCTTGGAGGAATAATTTGTCATACCCATTGATGATTTCGCCGAGTGAAAACAGCTGCGCCGCCAGTCGCTGCAAGTACGCGACGGTAAATATCGCAATACTGAGCGCAATTGTCCCGTTCATGAGCAGCGTCGCAATGACGATAATCGCGACTATCTGGATGGTCTGCACAAACAAAATTCGCCCTGTACCCTCAATCGACAGCCACATAAAATCTTTTTGATACGCCGATTGGTAGCGTGCGCTGATAGTGTCCGTGGCAGTGACCTCATTTTGCTCCTTGGCAAATGTTTTGACGGTCAGATAGTTGGTCAATATATCGGCGATTGTGCCGTTGACTTCACTGACCAGCCGCTTGCGTTCGGCTCTAATGTGCTCGCGTAGTATCCGCGAGTATTTGATCTGGAAGACAAGACCGACCAGTAGTCCGAGCAATATCCATCCGAGCAGTGGTGTGTGACTAAATATGATGGCGAGACCCACTATGAGATTGATCGAAAAAGACAGCGTGCGCAGAATAAACAAGTCCTGCAGCCCGACATGTGCATTGATAAAGTCTAGGAATTTTCCGGTGAGTCCGCCGATCTTTTGGTTGGCAAAAAAATCTTGGTCTTTGGCAAGTAGACGATCGAGGGTGCTGGTAGCGAGACGTCGGCGGATGAGTGCTTCATGACGGATCGCAACTTGGAACCCGATGATATTGAAAAGTACGCCGAGAGCGACAAACCCACCAGCAAACCACAGGTACTGAGCCATCGCGGTGCGGTCGTTATCTGCAAATGTCCCAATCGCTTGAGACAAAAAGTACGGAACGATAGTGTCGAGAAGCAGCGCTGCGAGGGGTATGCAGCATAGCATGACAAAAAATCGCAGCTTATCCTGGCGGACTTGTTGCCAGTAGAGTTGCAATGTTTCCTTGACCAAGATGGCAGGACGGTCTGATCGAGATATTTTGAGTATTGTCGTTCTCCTATCGTAAGAATGGATAGTATTGAGTTAGGTTGATTGTATATTTAGTGGAACTGCGCATGAGTTCATAAGTTGGTTACAAGTATATGACCCGGCTGGGCACTACGTCAATACTTAATAATAGCACATATACCAACAAATGTCAATAGTGTGGCTCACTCTGTGGTAAAATATAGCTATGCAAAAAATCCTACTGTACTACAAATTCGCCCCACTCAGTGATCCTGAAGCGATAAAATTATGGCAAAAAAGTCTCTGCGATAATCTCAATTTACGCGGCAGAATACTGGTGAGTCGGCACGGGCTCAATGGCACAGTTGGTGGAGATATAGACGACCTGAAAGCGTATGTAAAAGCGACTAAACTTTACCCTGCATTTAAAGACACGGTGTTTAAATGGAGCGATGGCGCGCGCGAAGATTTTCCGCGGATGAGCGTCAAACACCGCCGAGAGTTGGTAGGATTTAAAAACTCTGATGATGAGTTCGATGTTGACGAGCATGGCGTGGTCGGCGGCGGCGCGCATCTAAAACCTGAACAGGTCGAAGAGCTCGTGCGTACGTATGGTGATGATGTCGTGTTTTTTGATGGTCGCAACGAGCACGAAGCCAAAATCGGTAAATTCAAAAATGCTATCGTACCCGATACGCGCACTTCACGCGATTTTATCAAGGAGCTTGAGAGCGATAAGTTTGATGCCATCAAAGACAAAAAAGTTATCACGTACTGTACCGGCGGCATTCGCTGCGAAGTCATCAGTGCGATGATGAAAAAACGTGGTTTCAAAGAGGTCTACCAGATAGATGGCGGGATAGTAAAATACGGTGAAAAATTTGGTGATGACGGCCTTTGGGAAGGAGCACTGCGCGTCTTCGATAAGCGGATGACTGTGACGTTTTCGGATCATGCCAAGACAATAGGAGAGTGCACCCATTGTCATGGAGCAACCAGCAATTTTGAGAATTGTGCATTTGCGCAGTGTAATGACCTGGTGCTGATATGTGAATCATGCACAAAAAACCCTGATCTACTATTTCACACCGCTGACTGTGCGACACAGGCCAAGACGCAAGCTACGCCAATCAACAATCAGTCTCGCACGTAGTGGGTTTTTCGGCCACGAGGCCGTATCGAGTCACGTCAGACAGACCGCCCATATCGGTCACATTGGTAAAACCGGCGCGTTCGAGTATTGATGCTGCCTGTGCCGAGCGGTTGCCGCTGCGGCAGTAGAGGGCGATTGGGGCATCTTTTTCGACTTCTGGTTGTGCGCCCGCTTCAATATCAGCAAGTGGTAATAGTTTGGCTGACGCCACTCGAGAAGTTGCATATTCTTCAGGTGTACGAACATCATACACGACGGTTCCTTGTTGCAGGGAAGTGGATGCTGTTTGTGCTGACTCGGTTGATTGTGATTGGGGAGATGGCACTAGAGTAACTGCGCCAATCCCAACGAGTGCAATAGCTGCGATGATGAGAGCTGGTTTCATATTCCTACTTTTTGGACTTGTCATATATACTATACTGGAGTATAGTATAAACATGGACTACCAGTCAAGAATCAACAAAATAATTGGTCAGCTAGAGTCACTATCTAGGTTGTCAGGCGAGGGACAAGCTAGCTGCGACCGCGTGTTGCAGCAGATTAATGCAGTCGAGGGTGGTGTCAAATCACTCAAGCGCCTTATCATCGAGGATTCACTCGATGCCTGCGCAAGTGACGGCAAAGGCCCCGCTCAGACCAAAGAATTATTACATAGTATACGGAGGTATTTATAAATGGCACTCTATAACACAACAACCCGACAAGAATTTGAAGACAAAGTCATCAAGAGCGACAAGTATGTACTGGTTGATTTTTGGGCGCAGTGGTGCCCGCCATGTCGTATGATGGCGCCTATCTTGGAAAAAATTGGAGCTGACATGGACGAGTCAATTGACGTCGTCAAAGTCGATGTCGAAGCAACGACCGATAACGGTATGCTCGCACAACAGTACGAAGTACGCGGCATCCCAAACATGAAAGTATTTCATGGTGGTGAAATGGTCAAAGAGCTCGTTGGCGCCCGACCGCATGATGTGCTCAAAGATGAGCTGACCGCGCTCATGAAGTAGGTGTTCTATACTGGTACGTATGACCAGTGAACTCAAAGAGATACTTCAGAGTCTTCCCTCCACGCCAGGAGTCTATTTCCATAAGTCCGCGACAAATGAGATCTTGTATATCGGAAAAGCTGCCAACTTGCGCAATCGAGTTCGGCAGTATTTTCAATCATCGCGAGTAAAAGAACCCAAGACTGACGCGCTCGTGGCCGAAATCGCTTCGGTCGAATGGATTGAAGTAGAGACTGAGCTCGACGCGCTGTTTTTAGAATCAGAGATGATTAAGCGCTACATGCCACGCTACAATATCTTGCTACGCGACGACAAAAGCCAGCTCTACATTCGTATTCCCATGAAAGAGGCGTACCCGTCGGTCACGTTTACGAGGCAGCCACTGGATGACGGCGCAACGTATTTTGGGCCGTATTACAATGGCTGGGCAATCAAAAAAGCGCTGAGATATTTGCGTCGGGTGTTCCCATATAGCGTGCATGAGCGTATGCCGAACGCATTGTGTCTGCAGTACCACCTAGGTCTATGCCCGGGTGTTGAAGCACAAAAAACATCATCCGAAGACTATAAGAAAACGCTCAAAAAGCTCATTCGCTATATCAAAGGAGATCGCAAAACGCTTATCAAAGAGCTTGAGCGTGATATGAAAACGCGTAGCGCTGAGCATAAGTTCGAACAAGCCGCAGTGTTGCGCAATCGGCTACGAGACCTTAAGCATCTAGGCCAGCAAGTAATTTTTTCTGATAGGGAATTTATGGATCTTAGCAAAGACCACGCGTTGAGTGGGTTACAACGATTGCTGACGCTGTCGGACGTTCCTCGCAGGATCGAGGGGTATGACATCAGCCACATGAGCGGGACAAACAATGTTGCCAGTATGGTGGTCGCAACGAGCGGGATGGCTGACAAAAGTCAGTACCGCAAATTCAAGATGCAACTACCGGGCAATAATGACTTTGCTCATATGCAAGAAACAATGCGACGACGTTTTAGCGGCAAACATACTGACTGGAAACAGCCTGATCTTATTCTCATAGATGGGGGTAAAGGTCAGTTGGGTGCAGCGATTGAGGTATTGCGATCTCTCGATGTTGCGGTCCCTGTCATTGGACTTGCCAAACGAGATGAGCAGATTGTTGTGCATAGAACTGATTCACATGTCACGCTTGATATTGAGGCGCTGCAGGCCTGGACGAAACAAAAGAACCCTTTTGATGAACCGCATGCGATGCCAGTCGATCGGTTTTCGCTTGAGTCAAAATATGTCAAAAATTTTGTCGCTGATGGCCCAAATCCAGGCATAGAGGCCTCGCAAGACTATATACTCGTGACATTGCCAAAAAACAATCATATCGTCAAACTCTTGCAGCGGATTCGTAACGAGTCGCATCGCTTTGCCGTGAGCTATCACAGTACGCTCAAGCGAAAGGCTGCCACAAAGAGTATTTTGGACGATATTCCTGGGGTTGGTCCAGCTACACGTAAAAAACTCGTTACGGTATTTGGCAGCGGTGTCGGTGTTACGCGCGCGAGTAGGGAGCAGCTCGTGGCAACACTTGGTCCAAAGCTTGGCGACCAGATATACCAGTGGTTTCATGGGCTCTCTCGATCGGACTAATCTGCTATACTATAGCGTAAGTATGAAAGCACAATTTGGTTTTTTTATCCTCCGCTGGCTGAGCAATACGCTCGCGATATGGATTTCAATACGCATACTGTCATCAACCGGTGATTTTGTATCGAGCAGTGGTGGTATGTTCGCATATTTTGTCGCAGGACTGCTGTTCTCGGTTGTCAATGTATTGTTGCGTCCGATGATTATCATACTCTCGCTCCCCGCAATACTGCTGACCCTTGGACTGTTTATGCTGGTGATAAATGGCGTGATGGTCTATGTTGCGCTTGCCTTGGTGCCATCGATAGATATCACGTTTGTTGGCGCTATTATAGCTGGGATGATTATAAGCCTGACGAATTATGTATTAAGCAGTATAATAGAGACGTATATAACAAATAAAGGAGGCCAACGTGCAAATCAGTGATATCCTCAATATCATTACAGTGACCTCGGCGATTTTTATGATTTTGTTTATTTTGTTGCAGGCTCGTGGCGCCACGCTAGGAGCGGGGTTCGGTAGTTCGGGTGAGTTGTACACAACTCGTCGGGGACTCGACAAGAGCTTACACGAAGCAACCATTGTCCTTGCAGTAATATTCGTTGTGTCAATTTTAGCTGGTCTCTTGATCGGCTAGGAGCGTACACGTGGATAATGAATCTAGCAACAGCTGGAAAAAATTTAGAAAATTGCGCCCATCGAGTAAAAAGCTGCGCACAAAAGCGCGCTCTTTAGAAAACGTCTCACTCAAACACGCGCATAAGTTCATTATTGCTCGTATGGATAGCATTCGTTCGGTAAAGCGGCACGCGATTGGCTGGCTAGCAGTGGTGGGGCTACTCATTGCGGTCAGTGCGTTTCAGTTACTTGGCTATCAGCGCTCGTACTCATCATACGCCCCGATTGCCGGCGGGACGTATGCCGAAGGCGTGATTGGGCCTCTTGAAACAATGAATCCAATTTTTGCGCGAAGTCCTGCGGAACAGTCAGCTAGTCGTCTCATTTTTTCGGGGTTATTGAGCTATGATAGGGTATCTGAGCTTAGGGGCGACTTGGCTAAGTCGTGGACTGTCCAGGATGACGGCAAAAAATATATCGTCGTGCTCAAAGAGGGTATCACCTGGCATGACGGTACTCCAGTTACGGCCGATGACGTGGTATATACCGTTTCTATGATCAAAAATCCACTTGTGCGGTCGCCGCTCTACAATAGCTGGTCTCAGATAAAAGTCGCCAAAGTAGCTGACGATACGGTATCGTTTGAGCTGATGCGGCCATATGCGGCATTTCCTCATGCCCTCACGTTTGGAATTTTACCAAAACACATACTTGGAGATTCGGCGCCCGAGCGACTTCGTGAAAATGAGTTTAATCGCGACCCCATCGGGACTGGTCCGTTTGAATTTTCACGATTACAGGTGATCGACCCCGATCAGGGCAGGCTGATCGCATATTTTGATCAGAACGAGCAATACGTGTTTGGGGCTCCTCGTCTCGATCGGTTCCAGCTGCATGTGTTCCAGGATTCAGCCGCAGTTGCAAAGTCATTTCAGATGCAAGAAATCAACGCTGCAGTAGACGTGTCTAGCGATCAGATACTCGAAATAACGACTCAACGACCAGCCACAATTGTGTATAGGACGCTCCTTGCGGACGGCATGTTCGCATTTCTTAACAATGATGTGCCAGAATTTTCTGATCCTCAGGTTAGAAAAGCGTTTGTTGCGGGGACGGATCGGACGGCGATTATCGATCGTTTGCATGGCTTCGCGTCGAGGCTAGAGGGCCCACTGGTAGCCAATCAATTGCCATCAGCACTCGACAAGCGTCAAGCGACGTTTGACCTTGCAGGAGCCAATCAAGCACTCGACAAGGCTGGCTGGGTGACCCAAAACAATGTGCGCGTGAAGGATGGCGTGCAGCTCGAGATCGACCTTGTCGGCGTCAATTCTGGTGATTACCCTGTGATTGTCGATGAGCTCAAACAGCAATGGGAGCGACTTGGTGCAAAGGTAACGACACGGCTCGTGGAGCCAACTGATGTGCAGCAGACAGTATTATTGCCTCGCTCATACGACGCCTTCGTCTACGAATTAGAGCTCGGTATTGATCCAGATGTATTTGCGTATTGGCACGTATCACAAGCTGATCCACGAGGGCTCAATTTATCGAATTATAAATCGATCATAGCTAGTGAAGCATTAGCAAGCGCTCAGTTGCGTTCCGAGCGAGCACTTAGGGTGCCCAAATATGATTTATTTGTCGATACCTGGCTACAAGACAGCCCAGCTGTGGCGTTATACCAGCCTCAGCTTCATTATGTCACCTCGAGTGAGACAGAGGCCCTCCAGTCAGCAAATACCCTCGTAAACCGTGCTGATCGATATCGTTCTATCGAAGAATGGACTATCAATAGGGACTGGAAGTATACGTCACCCTGATAGTACTCAGCTAAGGAACGAATTGGCTACTATTATATGAAAAAATGAAGTGGTAGTAACCTCCATCAGAGTATAAACATAAACTAGCCGATGTCTGCGGATATAGCCTCTTGGTGCGGACGAGAGGACTTGGTCACCTTATCGGCGACCCCGCCTCGACATACTTGAGGCATAGCCTCAAATCTGTCTCCGGCCTTGCGGACTGCCAGTGGCAGTCCTCACCTCCACGTCGTGAAGCTTCAAGACCTTTCATACCAACGAAAAAACCGATCACTAGGATCGATTATTTCGTTGGTGCGGACGAGAGGACTTGAACCTCCACGAGCGCAATGCTCACTAGCCCCTCAAGCTAGCGCGTCTACCAATTCCGCCACGTCCGCATACTACTGTCAATGTGCTTAGTAGTTTATTGTCATCACGGACCCTTATCCCACGATTGCGGAATTGTCAGCCGCGCGTCTACACATATTTGCGTTTCACGCAGCCGCCACATCCGCATACTACTATCTAAAGTACAAATTAGTTTAACGTCAATTTCGGACAATGCTTACGTTTTGGGTAGGAATTGGTAGAAAGCACCTATTATTTTCCTCTGGCACTGCTTCGCAGTGACCCGCCACGTCCGCATAGACCTGAGTATTATAGCGTAGACTGCTATGTAGCTCAAGCGACGTTCGCGCTACCAATTATCATGAGCATCATGCTATCATAGGTAGTAATGAAAAGTGGAGAGAGCACCAACAAGATTGCTTCAT
>CAZIEB010000019.1:0-16855 GCA_964538665.1 uncultured Candidatus Saccharibacteria bacterium | reverse complement strand
AGCGTTCATCCTGAGCCAGGATCAAACTCTCCATAAAAATCGCTCCGCTTTACAGCGAAACGAATATAGTTAACTGACGAAAATTGATTTGCACTGCCAAATTGTAAATGTTCGGTTTGTCTGCCACCTCAAAAAATGCGGTAGACTGTTGACCATTCTACGCGTTTGGAGCATCTCTGTCAACACTATTTTCAACAATTTACTGGATTAAAGCGTTATGAAAATTGCAACGGATATCCCGATTGCGATTCCAAGCGCTGCGCCCACCAAGACTTCTTTCGGCTTATGGCCTAACGCCACCCGAGGCATCGGGTCCTTGGCGAACGGTGATTTTTCGATGAGTCGCACTAGCGCCTGACCCTGCTCACCAATCGAACGACGTGCAACCAGCGCATCATAGATAGTAATCATCGCGAGCACTGCCACTACCGAAAACAACGGCGAGAATCCCTCGTGCGCAAATATCACCGTTGCAAGGGCGGCCACCACTGCGGTATGACTGCTCGGCATACTCCCTGAACGGAAAAACTGTCGCCAATTTTGCTCTTTTTTACTGGCAAGAACGTACTTGATTGCCTGTGCGGTCATAAACCCGATTACCGGTGCTACAAGATACGCTATGCTAGCCTTCATCGCTCTCTTCACCCTCAATAATTGGCTGTTCTTGGATCAATCCAATCGAGGCGACACAGTCGGGCTCGTTGAGCCGCATGACACGTACACCCTGAGTGGTTCGGCCTAGCGTAGGAATATCCTTGAGTGAGACACGAATTGTTTGGCCTTTGTTCGAAATCATGATGACTTCGGCATCTTCTCCCGCGAGTGAGCGTACAGTGATGAGATTTCCGGTCTTTGCGGAGACAACCGCTGCCTTGATGCCAACACCCCCACGCTTATGTGTTGGGAAATTCACAACTTTTGTCAGTTTTCCATAGCCCTTTTCACTCATGACGAGGAGATTTGGATCACCCGCCGCGAGGTCCATACCGACTACTTTGTCACCCGGGCGGAGTCGAATACCGCGGACACCGCGAGCAGCTCGCCCCATAGGACGGGCGTCAGATTCTTTAAATCGTATCGCTTGGCCCATGGCGGTCGATATGACAACTTCGTCCTGACCGCTGCTTTGACGGATCCATCGAAGTTCATCGCCTTCGTCAAGTTTGATGGCAATAAGACCAGTTTGGCGGATATTCGCATAGTCCTTAATTGCTGTCTTTTTTACAGTACCATTCGTTGTCGCCATAAATAGATAGCTATCTTGACTCTCATTTTTGCCGAGCTTGACGATCGATGTGATCCTCTCTTCAGGCTGTAGTTGCAGCAGATTCACCGCAGCAACACCTTTGGCCTGCAAGCTTGCAGCCGGTATCTCGTATGCTTTTAGCCGGAATACGCGGCCCTTGTTTGTAAAGAACAGTAACCAATCATGGGTTGAGCTAGTCACCAATTGGTCGATAACGTCGAGTTCTTTGGTAGTCATGCCCTTTTTGCCTTTGCCACCACGGTGCTGACGTCGGTAGTCAGTTACAAGTGTACGCTTGATGTAGTTCTCTGTTGTGAGTAGCACAACGACATTTTCTTCAGGAATCAACTCTTCGTCACTAAACTTCCCAAGCTCGTGGTTGATAATCTGGCTACGTCGTTCGTCGCCATACTTCTCTCTCATCTCAAGCAGCTCAGTTTTGATAATCTTGAGGATTTCTTTCTCATCAGACAAGATAGCTTCGAGTGTCTTGATCAGCTTGATAAGCTCTGCGAGCTCGTTCTCGATTTCCTGTCGCTGAAGCCCAGTGAGTCGTCGCAGTTGCATCGCCAAGATAGCAGCAGCTTGAATATCGCTGAGTTTAAATCGCTCCATGAGGTTCTTTTGCGCTTCCTCAGGGGTCTGTGCGGCACGGATCACTTTGATGACTTCATCGATATGATCGAGGGCGATCTTTAGCCCTTCAAGGATATGAGCGCGCTCTTTGGCTTTGCGGAGTTCATACTCCGTCCTACGACGAACTACTATCTGACGGTGTTTGATATATTCACTCAAAATCTCGTGCAGCCCAAGTACTCGTGGCTGAATACCATCAATCAGTGCAAGCATGTTGTAGTGATAACTCGTCTGTAGTGATGTCATCTTGTAGAGCTGATTTAATACCTTCTTAGGGTAGGCGTCTTTTTTGAGCTCAATAACAATACGCACTGATCCACGGGCACTTTCGTCGCGTATGTCGTTAATCGTAATCTTCTTTTCCTTGTGCAGGTCAGCAATTCGTTCGATAAGCGTAGCTTTATTTACACCATATGGCATTTCGGTGACGACAATCTGATGACGGCCTTTTTTTGTCTCTTGTACTTCGGCGACCGCCCGAATCATGACACTGCCCCTACCTGTCTGGTAGGCCTGTCGCATCGCGGTCCCACCGTAGACAACAGCACCAGTCGGAAAATCAGGACCTTTGACGTGCTGCAATAGGTCATCTAGGGTAGATTCAGGATTATCGATCAGTTGTATGGTCGCATCGACAATTTCATTGAGGTTGTGTGGTGGGATATTTGTCGCCATACCAACCGCAATTCCTATCTGACCGTTCAGTAGTAGATTTGGCAGTTTGGCCGGTAGTACCACTGGTTCTTGCTCAGATCCGTCGAAGTTATCACGAAAATCAATGGTGTCCTTGTCGATATCAGCGAGCATCTCATCGGCGACCTTAGCCATACGAGCCTCGGTATATCGCATTGCTGCCGGTGGATCGCCGTCCATTGAGCCGAAGTTACCCTGCCCCTGGACCAACATGTACCGCATGCTCCAGTCCTGCGCAAGGCGTACCATCGAGTCATAGATTGCGCTATCTCCGTGCGGGTGGTATTTACCCATAACGTCACCGACGATACGCGCTGATTTGACAAATTTGGCGCTTGAGCGGTTGCCGTTTTGGTTCATAGAGTACAAAATACGTCGATGCACTGGCTTGATGCCGTCACGGACATCCGGCAGGGCTCGATCAATGATTACGCTCATCGAATAGCGCAAGAAGCTATCTTCCATGACATCTTCAACGGTACGGTTTTCTACCGTACGAGAATGCGTCTGTGGAATCAGTTCACCTTCCTCCGCCTCTGGTAGGATAGGATTTTCATTCGTTGTAATTTCGTCTTCGTTCATAACTATATATCCAGTTCATCTATATTAAGGTCTTTGGCACGTGATTGAATGAAGTTCTTTCGCAGACTCACGTCATCGCCCATTAGCTTTGTGAAGATTGCATCGGCTCGCTCGGCATCACGTACCTGAACTTGGACAAGTACGCGGTTTTCTGGATTCATCGTCGTTTCCCAGAGCTGATCAGCATCCATTTCACCCAACCCCTTAAATCGAGATATCGTGACGCCAGCTTGCTTCATCTTGTCATCACCTATCATTACAGCACCTTTGTCGGTCTTGTCGCCAATGATTCGGTCGATAATGGCGTCCTTGTCGGCTTCGTCATAGGCATAGGTTTTTTTCTTGCCATGATTGACCGAATACAGCGGTGGCTTGGCAAGAAAGAGGTGGCCACCATCAACAACTTCTTTCATGTAGCGGAAAAAGAACGTCATGAGAAGCGTCGAAATATGGCTCCCATCAACATCAGCATCTGTCATGATAATGATTCGGTCGTATCGAAGGCCGTTTATATCGAACTGCTCATCTATCCCGACCCCTAGCGCCTTGATCAGGCTTACGATTTCATTGTTGTTGAGCATCTTATCCAATCGAGCGCGTTCGACGTTGAGGACTTTACCTCGGAGAGGCAGAATTGCCTGTGATTTGCTGTCACGACCGGATTTGGCCGATCCACCAGCTGAATCACCCTCAACAATATAGAGCTCTGAGTCTTTGGGGTCCTTGTTGCTACAGTCAGCAAGCTTGCCTGGTAGGCTCATGCCGTCAAGGGCGCCTTTGCGAATCACGTTGTCTCGAGCAGCTCGTGCAGCCTTACGAGCCCGAGCAGCAAGAAGTGCTTTGCCGATAATCTTTTTTGCAATCGCAGGATGTTCTTCGAGGTAATAGGCAAAGTATTCATTCATAACTTGCTCAACATACCGACGCATCTCAGGATTACCGAGCTTGTTTTTGGTCTGACCTTCGAACTGCGGATCTGGCAATTTGACCAAAATAATGGCAGTTAGGCCTTCACGGATGTCATCGCCTGTGAGATTGTCCTCTTTTTCTTTGAGTAGGCTGTTTTTGCGAGCATAATCATTAATCACTCGCGTCATTGCTGAACGAAAGCCAACCAGGTGCGTCCCGCCCTCGGGGTTGTAGACGTTGTTCGCAAACGCCTTGACTGTCTCCGTAAAACTATCGTTGTACTGGACAGCTACTTCGACCATACAATCTTCAACCTGTCGCTCGACGTAAAAAATGCCTTCGTCAACGACTTCTTTGCCGATATTGAGGTGTTTGACATAACTTTGTATGCCGCCCTCAAAGTAAAAGGCGTATCGTTCGCCACTCCGCTCATCGTTTACCATAGCTTTGACGCCCTTCGTCAGGTACGCCTGGTGTCGGAGATAACTCAACACCCATTCATAATCAAAATCAACAGTTTCCTTAAATATCGTCGGGTCCGGATAAAACGTGATACTTGTACCTTGAGGTCGATCAGTCTTACCAATCTTTTTTAGTGGGCCCTCAGGTGCACCGGCATGAAAGACGAGTCGGTACAACTCACCTTTTTGGACAACTTCGGCGATAAGTGTCGTCGACAAGGCATTGACGACACTCGACCCCACACCGTGGAGCCCTGATGATACCTTATAACCGCCGCCACCGAACTTACCGCCGGCGTGGAGGACCGTCAATACCGTCTCAAGCGTGCTTACCCCTGTTTTGGGGTGTTTATCGACAGGAATGCCGCGTCCGTCGTCTGTCACGCGACAACCACCGTCGGCAAGTAGTTCTATCTCTACAAATGTCGCATAGCCAGCGATTGCTTCGTCGACACAGTTGTCGGCAATTTCTTTGATAAGATGATGCACGCCATCGTATCCTGTGCTACCTATATACATGCCAGGACGTTTTCGTACTGGCTCAAGACCCTCAAGGACTTGAATTTGGCTGGCGCCATAGCTAGCCGTGTCTGTTTGTTTGGCCACGTATGTACTCCCTCACTTTTCCAATCATCGCCCTCGAGCATTTACTCGGTCTATGCGATAACCTTTACAATATTCCTATTATAGCCCAAAAAAAGTATTCGAACAACTACTTGCATTGAACACATTGCTTATGCTATTTTATTGAGTAAGGAGTTATTAAAAAAACAAAAAATGTTTCGGAAACTAGTATCGGGACTACCGTTTTCCCCGGCGCTTGTCGGTACATTGGGATTTTATGCGCGTAGGCTCAAAAAAGAAGAGGCGACCCGTAGACTTGGGCTGATATTTACTGCCCTCGCGCTCGTCGTGCAGTCATTTGCGGTATTTGCACCGCCAGAACACGCCAACGCAGCCAGTAGCAATGACATGATGTATGGTGGTGTCTCCAGCAAAGAAGAGCTCCTCAAGGCATACGACACAAGTACAAGTTTTCGAAACGTTATGACATATGCCGGTATTACCCGAGATAATCTTGCAAATACAAAGCTCAAAACCATCAATAACCTCAGTTATGGCAAAGGAAGTGGCGCATGGAAGAGCTGGGGCTATGGGTCCCGATTTAGTAGTTCTCAAGGAGAGGTCAAGCACAATGCATTTGGCACAACCGTCTACTCTCGGCCAAATTATCTATTCAATAACACTGCTTCAGAAATCGCCAATGGATCAAACCTCCAGGTATACGCCGGCTCAGCTTCCGGTATCGGTGAGTTTGGCATTATGTTAGTATGCGGCAATCTTATCTCGCCAAATCTACCAAGCCCGCCGCCGCCACCGCCAGCACCTGTTGCAACGTGTAGTAGCCTATCGGTCACAAAAATTGGTGACAACAGAGTTCGATTCAAGGTGTCGTCTACCGTCGCTGGTGGCGCCACCGTAAGCAGCTATACCATCACCGTCAAAGATGGAAGCGGCAAAACCGTAAAAACGATTACCCAGCCAAGCACGAGCACTACGCTTGACCTTGCAACCGAATACACGTTCCCTCCTGGGTCATATAGCGTATCAGCGTCCGTCGCCACATCTGCTGGCACCAAAACAAGTACTGGTTGTACAAAGACATTTAGTATTGCCCAACCAGCCACGCCGACAAACCCTGCAGTACAAATAGAAAAGAAAGTTGACGGTGTCGAGCAAAAGACTGTCGCCCTCAACGAAGAGTTCAAATACGAAATTGTCGTCCGAAACACGGGTGACGTGCCCCTCAGCAATGTCACGCTCACCGACACCGCGCCACAGGGAATCACTCTCGTACGAGGCAGCAGCGGTACCGTCAATGGCTCCAAATGGTCCTACACGCTCAACAAGCTTGATGTTGGGCAAAGCGGCGTCTTCTTTGTGACGGCAAAAGTAACTCAGCAAACAAACAAGCTCATCAAAAACACCGCGTGTGTCGACACTCCTACAATCCCGGGGACCAACCCTGATGATTGTGACGATGCAGTCGTCGTCCTCCCTACTCCAGAGATATCAGTTTGTCAGCTCGCAACCTTCAAGATTGTCACTATCAAAGAAACTGATTTCAATCCGACTGCCTATTCAAAAGATCTTGCCGACTGTACGCGTATACAGGTGTGTGATGTATCGAGCAACACCAACATCACTATCCGAGAAAAGGATTTCGACGCAAATCGACACACACGAGACCTGTCGCAATGTCAAAACATCCAGGTATGTGATCTGACGAGCGGCGAGATTATCACTATCGTGCGCAATGATTTTGATGCCAACAAACACTCTAACGAACCGTACGATTGTCAGACTTCTGTAGTGCTCGGAAAATCAGTCACCAACCTCACGCAGGACTCTGATGCCACCAAGGTACTCGCCCGAACCGGTGATAGAATCCAGATCTCAATCAGTGCCGAAAACGCTGGAAAAGTCGCCTCAGTGGTAGATCTCAGCGACAATATCACTGATTCACTCGAATACGCCACGCTGTACGACAACGGCGGCGGTGCTCTGACCGAAAAAGACAACGAAAAGACACTGTCTTGGGGCAACATCTCACTGGCTGCCGGCGAAAAAGTGACCCGTACATTTACACTCAAGATGCTCGACGAGATCCCAGCTACCCCTCGAGGCCTCAGTGAACCTACCTCGTACGACTGTGTGATGACCAACACATTTGGCAATTCCACCGACGTCTCAGTCGACTGTACTGCACCTAAGCTCGTCGAAGAAACCATCTCGCAGCTACCGAGCACTGGACCGGGATCGAATATGCTCTTCGCTGGTGCTCTCGGCTCGATAGTTACCTTCTTCTACGCAAGATCACGACAGCTCGCAGCAGAGATACGACTTGTCCGCAAAGATTTTAACTCAGGGGTACTATAGGAGGATCTACCATGAACAGCCCAGAAAGAATCTCCCACCACGAATCATCAGCTGAAGTGCACGAAGCCGCAGCTGAGCAAAAAGAGAAATTACGTAAGCTTGAGACTTCTGTCGAAAAATCACCAGAAAAGTCTGGCGAGCAGCTCGTTGCCGACGCACGAAAAGAAACCGAAGCCGCCTTCTCAAAAGAAGCTAGCAAAGAACGCCGTCATGGCGGCGAACCAACTGCCTCGGCCCGCGTCATCCGCAAGATTACTAAGCGCGAAAAAGAACGAGCCTACAAGCAAACACTCAGTCGTATTCAGTCTGAGATGAGCCCTCCTGCTCGTACCTTTAGCAAGCTGATACACGCCCCAGTAGTCGAAAAAGCCAGCGAAGTCATTGGCTCAACTGCTGCACGACCAAACGCCCTGCTTTCTGGCTCTGTCACAGCACTTATACTCCTCGCTTTTGTCTATGCCATCAGCCACACCTATGGCTACCAGCTCTCAGGTTTTGAGATGATTGCTGCATACGGACTCGGCTATGCGCTTGGTCTTATCGGTGACTACGTCAAAATTATGGCAACAGGCCGCGCCTAATACCCTAAGGGTCGCTCTTAGTTAGGTGTGCAACAGACATCGTGTAATTGCTGCAGGCGCTCCTGCAGCCTTCCACGCGGGGGTATTGTCTATGTCGTCTTCACAGGCGTATCGTTGTCGCTCAGCTGCTGTTCTTCTTTTGCAGAATGAATATTGCCGCGCACATCTATATATATCTCGTCGATATTTGGTTCTTCCATCGCAGCAGACGCCTTGTCGATAATCAAGGCACCATCGTTTTCTTGGGCGAGCGTCGACTCTTGAGCTGCTTTGACGTCTGATAGCGCCGCCTCAAGCTCTTTGGTGTCTTTTTTGGTTGGTGCCGCGCTTTGTTGGCCGTCCTGCGCAGAACGAATCGACACACCATCTCCTACGCCCATTGTTTGGAGCTCATGAAGACGGTGGTCGTGCACCTCGTCATTTTTCGACGTCGGCTTTTTGGTGAGGGTAAATGCTTCTTTGTCCGTCTCGGTATCGACAACCGCGTCTTTCGGAGGTTCCCCATCGGAAGTTGGCTTGAACTCAATCCCACCAGTATTGCCACTCGTAGGCGTCAATGGCGATTCTGCAGCGGGCGCTGCCGCCTGTTGTGGCTGGGCTGCGGGTTCTTTTGCTTGCGGCGACTGAGAATCAGGGTCTGACTGCGGGCGAGGCGCCGCGGTCGGAGAATTTTTGAGCTGTTGCCTCTTCGCCAGCCACTCATCAAGGAACGACGAGCCAGAAGCCGCCGATCCAGCACCGGTTCGTGCGCCGAGCCCCGGACTCGCAGCAGACTTTGCATCACCGAGCAATGCTTGCCGGCGCTTGTCTCTCGCATCGTCTCCGGCCCTCAGACGCGCAAATATCTCACGCTCCACTTCTGCCCTATTGCGCCCAAACTTTGCCGCACTAAGCCTCTTGAGCGCATCAGAGAGCTGTGGGTTTGGTGTACCGAGCGGCGGCAATAGCGACATGCTAAACGGCGCTGACGGCACGTTGTTAATCATCACACTGGTGATCGTTTCGTAGTTCGGCAGTCGTGTCAGGTCTTCAGTGTCAAATACTGGCGTAAATCGCTTGACCATGAGTTCGGCATCGGTCGTACCAATTCGTCCAGAAATAATTGTCCCGACGTTACCGATAATTGCCTCTCGAATTTTGTCGGTGAGCTGTGTCATAAACTGGTTGGCGAGAATGAGATTGAGGCGATATTTTCGCGCTTCAGACAATATCGACTCAAAACTATCCGTCGCAAAGTTTTGAAACTCATCGACATACAGCGCAAAATCTTCTCGCTGATCTTCGGGTACGTCCGCCCTCCCCATGGCCGCCGCCTGAAACTTCATCACAAAAATCATACCTAGTAGCTGCGAGTTGAGCTCACCGGTTTTGCCTTTACTCAGGTTGACAAGCAAAATCTTCTTATTGTCCATAATATCGCGCAAATTAAATCCTGATTTTGTCTGACCGATGATATTGCGCATCATTTCGTTGCTCAAAAACGCACCAAACTTACTCACGAACCAGCCCAACACCTCTGACTTGTGATAATCGCTCGTCTGCGCCATCTCCTTGTTCCAAAAATCAAGCACCGTCTGGTCGGTCACAAATTGTAATTTTTGCTTGGCAAATTCGTTGTCATTGAACACCTGCGGGATATCGATAAAACTAGAGCCATTGGGGTCACTCATAATAGTCAATGCCGCATTTCGGAACCAGTGCTCGTAGCGCGGGCCGATAATACCGGTGTGGCCTGGGTCATACAGGCGATACAGCATCGCAATCGCCTCTTGCACGAGGAAGTCTCGCTGATCAGGCGTATCAAACTCAAATAGATTGAGCCCGACCGGGTTGTCCATATCGGCAGGGTTGAAATATATGACATCTTCGACACGTTCTTTGGGCACCATACCCATAAGCGCCTCAGCAGAATCACCGTGCGGATCAATAAACGCAAACCCTTTGCCATCTACCATGTCCTGCAGTGCAAGGTTTTCGAGCAGTTTTGATTTACCTGTACCAGTCTGACCAATTATATATGTATGACGACGACGGTCGTTGGTGCTGAGACGGATTTGTTTTTTGATACCACGGTAGACGTTGTAGCCAAGCAAAAAGCCTTCATCAAGATCCTGGTGCGGGCCGTCAACTTGCTTGGCCGCTTGTCGTTGTACTTGTGACGTCGGAATATTTTTCTGGTCAGGCAGATGAAATATCGTTGCAAGTTCTACACTATTTAGAATGTATTTTTTGGTCTCTTGCGGGAAGAAACGTAGTATAAATGACGTCACAAATTGCTCGATGTTTCTCGAGAGAACAAACTTAAATCCGTTCTTGTTTGGTGAGTCAAACAACGCAAAACTCGACACGACATTTTTAGCGAGTAGTTGAGATCGCGCCGCAGAATTTGAGGAGCAGATGATGCGTATAAGGACTTCATAGCCAGGGTGTTGTGTTTTTTCATCTATTGCATCCACGAGCGATTGCTCGAGACTCGACAGCTGCGCATCTTCGGGTTTTTTCTCACTCGTTTCGGGCGCTTTCCACAATGCTTCGAATACATCTTTTGGCTTTATCAAGTCACCAACGCCGCCAGACTTCTTGCCTTTTTTTGTGCGAATTGATTGCGCAGTAGCCATGACCTGCTTGGTCCAATCAAACGATGCCGGACGCAACAAAAGCTGAATCCCTATGCCGTCTTCACGGCCAGCTGCCGCCAATGAGTTTAGAATTGCCCGCATCGCATCGCGCTGCGACTCTTTGTACGTCGCAATTGGGTATGCAAAATTCTTTTTGAGGATGAGCTCACCGCCAATTGTCCCACTGACTTTGCCGGCTTTATTGAAGAGATTGTGCTCTTCGACCTCTTCTAGGCGCGCCATCGGGTATGCTGACATGATAGCCTGTCGTATAATTTCGACAAGCGCAAATGGCACGACCACATAAAAATTGATAAGCCCCTTGGTCGCTACCAGCTCAAATGTGATGTGCCGCTGACCGTATATACGACTCTTAAAGCCTCTTGTCGCCGTGCTGGAGATGATATTGTACATTGCCTGGGCCTGGCTAAGAGTCTCGTCAGTAATATCTCGCTCGTCTCTGCCATTTGCCGCAATATCCGAGCTCGGAGGCGGGAGATGAATCATCAACGGCACCATTTTGAGACCGCGCTCGTAGTTCTTTGCTTCACGGACTATCTGGCGGTACTGGAGATAGGCAATCGAGATAATACCACTTGTGAGCAACCCTACAATAAGTACTATGAGTAACGCTTCGTTCACCTATACGTCCTCGGGTAGTTTGATTTCTTTTCCGTATCGTTTGCGAATGTAGTCTGCTTGCAGGCGTGAAAACGCTTGCTCTTGAGCGTATGGATCATGCTTTGTCTCAGAAATAACCTTTTTTGCACGATCAACCCATTCTTTCTCTATCAAATCTTCATCTCCAGCGACCGCAGGATTGTCGTCATCCGGGTCGTAAGAGGTGGTAGTCGTCGGCGCTGCCTGTGGTGGCGGCGGAATAACAGGCGCTGGCGCAACGGGAAAATCACCCGCCCCTGCACCGGTCTTCTTTTCTTCAGGCGCTGGCTGCTCGATTGAGCGCTGTCGTTCGGGGCCCTGCTGCGGGTTCGGCAACGATTCTGGCCCTCGAGGGGCAACTGGCCCTACTTCAGGACTGCCATGCGGTGATGGTAATATCGGTTCCATATGATGCCAGTATAGCATGACACCTTCTGATACGCCTATGCTTATTTGGCAGATTTATGAGGTGCGTTTGACGATATAAAACAAGACAATAGCGAGCAACACGACAACCAACACAATATCAAATGGCCTAATCTGTTGTAATGACTGCATCGCCAGGATACTCACCGGCAAAAACGCCAGCGCACTCGCAAGATAATACGACCGCGTCTTCGACAACTGGCCCGCTCCTCCGGGCACTATCTTATGCCAATACCGATGCATCAGCTCATATAGTAGGCTCACCACCAACAGATAGAGCAACAAAAAAACGAGCAATATGCTCGCGATACTTTGCGTCGGGTCCGTAAAATTCATCACTGCAAAAATCAGCAAAATGCAGCCAATCGGCAGCAATCGTAGCCATCGTTGATACGATATATTCATATTCCCCCACTATACCATCGAAAAGAGTTGAGCGTGCCTGCGCGACAAACCATGTGTTATAGCGAGCGACATCCGCCACTGTAAAGTAAATAAAAGGGCGCGTGCTGCATATAACGATCTATCGCGCAAGGCGATTTGACCGCTTCACCTCTCTACGCCTATGCGGCATAAAGGGGCATAAAATGCGATCCTTCGCGGAGCTGGTCGACCTTCACGATTGCTCGCAAAAGTACAAGGCTCTACGCGGATTTGGTAATGTTGGGCAGCAGCTAAAGCGCGCATCATCATTGTATACACAGCGACCATGCAGCCAAGATACTGCCGGTTCACTACCAAATTGGATGTTAGTTTTTGTATTGTAAGGTGCGTGTGGTGCTTTTTTATTTTTGTAAAAGCTTGTTTTATTTATAGCATAAGCAAAACAAATGGTCAATACTTTTGTGCAATGTTTTTGTTGTAATATTGTATTTTGTTGCTTATTTCAGCTATTCCAGCCAGAAAAAATATGTAAATCGTTCAAGTATTTTATTGTAATGGATACTACATCAATTTGTAATTCGCTGCGTATATCCTGCTTCGATGAGTCGCTGATACGCCTCGTAGACCTCGTCAGGTATGTCCTGTGCGGTCTGCCAGCCGAGGGCCGGATACGACATAATTCGCTGCATGTCACCAACCATGATCGTGACTGTTTTTTCTGCATGGGCAGCATTGAGGCAATATTCCTCAAACGAAAATGGCGGCGAGCAGACCCGAAACGTCGTGTTCTTGTCAGGCCACTGGGCCTCAAACGTTGCATTCGCGCGTCGTTCCATGTACGGCTTCGTTAGCAACTGGACGGTACGCGGGCTTGGTAATTCGAGCTTACGTAGTAGCGCATAGCTAAGTTTGGCATTTTGGCCAGTATTTGTTGCGTTAGTTTCTAGCACTATTGGCTGCGTACAGCCGTCTCGTCGCATAATTGCCGCAAAATGCTCAGCTTCGGTTGGCTCGGGCCAATCACGCGCAACCTCATTGTGAGGCGCGACCCCCCCACTCACAACCACGTGGTCATAAATAAATTTTTGAGTAAGCTGTGCTGCATATGATGCGACGCGGTCATCGCGACTACCCAGCACCAGCAAACATTCTGCAGCGCCCGGAGATTGGTGTAGCTTCATATAGTCCCACAATAGGCCTACATCGCGGCGGAGTTTGTCGTTCATAGCTATATAGTACCAGCTCGTCATGACTGAACACCACATACACAATCAAACAAGGCTATCCACAAGACTTTTCCACATGTTAAAAATGTGTGAAAAAACCGTTGACATGAGCGTTTTAAACCGCTATATTAAGAGGTAGCTTATGAATACAAAACTTATTCATAAGTAAAAACGAAAACAAACACAAGCAAAAACCAAATGAAAACGACCGTTCCTCGCAGGCGGTCGTTTTTTTATGTACATATGATTTTTATTTGTCTAAATGAGCTATTGATCGATAATCCCACACGCCCCATTGTGGCGCCTTGTATGTCCAATAGCATTCCGCCCATGCATAATCTTCAAACAATTTGCGCTGCGTGTGCAGAAATTCTGCTACCCATGCAGACTCACCTCCCGGCATGTCTATATAGGCGCGGGCTGGCAACCCGGCGCTCCATTCGCCAACTAAGATTTCAAAATCTGCGCTTAGCTCGTGCAGTAAATTCTTCCACTCCATTCTGACTTTTTCGAGGTGTTCGTCGAAGCCCAATGTTGCCGCAGCCGGATCATTGTCATAATAATGGGCCTGATAGAGGTGAATATCGAGCACTATTCGTCCCGAATAGGGCTTACCCTGTAGTTTTTTTGCAGTCAGACGTGGTTTAAGAGCGTCAGAGACGATTATTTTACATTCAGGAGGTAAGTATTGCGATGCGATAGCGAACGCCTTGTCATAGTATCCCATAAGCCGCCACAAGAACCACCTGTCAAGGGGCTCGTTGATGACTTCGAGGCCCACAAGAGCTGACTCCGTCCCGTATGTTTTGCACATATACTCGAGGGTTTTGAGAGCTTTGCGCCTATTCCAGGGCCAATACATACGGATTGGCCCTGCGCTACCGCTATGATCCATGCCATTTTGAGAACCTTGCAGCCCGTGAAAATCAAGGATGATCTTCAAGCCGATCTCCTGTGCCCAGCGAAAAGCTTTTTTGAGATATCGTTCCCCATCAACAAAATCATCGGTTTCTTCAAACAGCCAGTACCCTACTGGCACGCGGACAACGTCAAACCCGTGTTGTTGGATCCACAAAAAGTCTTTTTTTGTTATAAACGAACGCCTATGCTCCTCCAGGCGCTGAGATGCTTTTTTCCTGCCAAGTTCACGAACAAGTGCAATTTCACCATCATGCTCCACCCCGTCGAACAACTCGGGTGTTATCCACCTCTCCGCCACCAGCCACCCGCCCAAATTGATACCTCTCATCTGTTGCATAGTACTTACATTATAGCTCAACATGGTATTTGAAACACGCTTATGATTGGGCGTTTCGGATTTACAACACCCGCATAGATTTGTGATGGCACCAAATCTTCTAGAACTTCAAAAGGCCTCGTATCGCACGCCTAGATGTACTATGGCCTGCCATACGAAGCCTTGGCGGAGTATGGTGGAGCTGCTGGGTATCTTCATTCTTGCTCCTCAATAGCTAAAGCTATCCGCTCACTCTGTTCGCTTTCGTCGGCCACGCATTGATACTCAGACTGCCACCACGGCAGTCTTCCCCCTCTCGGGTGCGATCCCTAATTCAAACCAAAGAAAATGCCCCATCGCAAGGATCGGGCATTTTCTTTGGTGGAGCTGCTGGGTATCGCACCCAGGTCCGGTCGGTAACCTATCATTCGTCTACAAGCATAGAAGATTCCATATACGGGACTCGCTCAAGAATCTTCAAGCATACGAGTCTTCGTCCAATGAATGCATGTCGCATATTCACTCCACTGCTATGGATATGCCGAGTCCCATAAGTATGACACCGTACAGCCTCTATGAGACATCAAGGGTACGACGGCTGAGCCTTAGGCTACAGCTGGCGCAAAGGCAAAGCTACGGACGCTGAAAGCGTCTTTTACTGTTGCCCATGCTTTTGCAAATGTGTTTGCAGGTAAAATACTGATTACGTCAGTGGTCGGCTTGCAAAATGATCTGTTAAAATCCGATCGTCGAAAGCGTATTTCAGCCCCACGATATACGTATTATAGCATAATCACGTCATATTATCCATATGCTGGACATTGTTATTGCATTTATGGCTATCTGTAGCGCATACTACGGGTATGTCTGCGTATGCGTACACCATCGCTCCTCAGGGGTTTGAGGGGCAACTTATCAAAGTCGAATGCGACACGACCAAAGGCCTCCCGACACTGCAAGTCGTAGGCCTGGCTGCAAAATCAGTCGACGAAGCCAAGGAACGTGTCCGCAGCGCGATACGTAACTCCCACTTGGATTTTGCGAGCAACAAAGTTACGGTCAACCTCTCGCCTGCCAATATCCAAAAAGACGGCTCGCACTATGATCTACCTATCGCAGTCGCCATACTTGCCGAAACAGGCCAAATCCGAGCTGACGTGGAGGACATAGTGTTTGCCGGCGAGCTCGGACTGGACGGGAGTTTGCGCACCATCCGCGGCGCAATCGCTATAGCAGAAAGTGCCAAAACAGCAGGCAAAAAAGCCGTTGTACTGCCGACTACAAATGCGACACAAGCATCTTTGGTAGAGGGCATCGATGTAATTCCTGCTACAAATTTAACAGATGTGTTTCTCCATCTTTGCGGCGAAAAAATAATCATGCCGCACAAAGCACAACACCATATCCATGCTGCCAAAACCGCAACAATCGACATAAGCGACATCAAGGGCCAGGACCACGCCAAGCGTGCCTTGCTCATAGCCGCAGCCGGGCACCACAATGTCTTATTTGATGGCCCACCGGGTGCTGGCAAGACCATGCTCGCCAAGGCTCTGGTTGGCATTTTGCCATCGCCTACACACGAAGAAATGGTCGCCATCACCAAAATCCACAGCCTCGCCGGAGAAGCTGATGATGCGATTATTTCGTCGCGGCCGTTCCGCTCGCCTCACCACACGAGCAGTTTTGTCTCGCTGGTTGGCGGAGGCAACAAGCCGATTCCTGGCGAAATTAGCCTGGCTCACCACGGCGTACTCTTCCTCGACGAACTACCCGAATACCCAAGATCCTCTCTGGAGGCATTGCGCCAGCCACTCGAGGACAGAGTCATCCACGTATCTCGAGCTAGCTCCAAGGTGTCATACCCCGCAAACTTCATGCTCATTGCCACCAAAAACCCCTGCCCCTGCGGCTACTATGGTGATCCGACCCGAGAATGTACGTGCACTATGACCCAGCTGCTCGGCTACCAAAAGCGCGTTTCTGGACCACTGATGGACCGTATTGACCTCGTGGTGCCAGTGGCACGCGCCTCCGAAAAAGACTTCTTGCAAGCATCAGCGAGTAAACCTTTATCTGGCCAGTGGCAGGCCCATGTGCAATCTGCTCGCGAGCGCCAACATCAACGATACGGCACACAGATGAGCAATGCCGAGCTCGATAGCAAGCAAATCAGAGAAAGCTCCAGGCTCTCCACGGCAGCAGAAGACTTACTCCAACAAGCTTCCGCCAAAATGCAGCTCTCTGCGCGGAGTT
>CAZIEB010000018.1:0-17752 GCA_964538665.1 uncultured Candidatus Saccharibacteria bacterium | reverse complement strand
CTCCTGGCCTCTTCCTTGGCAAGGAAGCGCTCTAACAACTGAGCTATACCCGCATGATGTCGTATTGCTATGAATATATGTTGTATGTAATGTGCTGCCGGCTTCCTTGGCCTGGCAAGGATAGGTCACGTTCCGCGACCCCGCAACTTCGCGATTGCAATCATAGCTTGCATCGGAAGCTTGCCTTGCGAACTACCACTGGTAGTCCTCACTCTAACAACTGAGCTATACCCGCTCGTCTCAACTCGACAAGTTTTTAGTCATAATGAGACGTAACTTTCATCATGATAATCATGTTTGTCGGTTGCTCCTCTCAATCCACCAACAAGTTGATGAATTGGGTTAAACGACAGACAAGACAACAGAAGATAGTATAAATAACAGAGTGAGATATTGCAACCAGTATGAATGCTATTCTATAGCCATAAATGGGCGCAGATGCGCCCCTTTTGGGTGTGTTATTTACGCAGCTTTATCGAGCTCAAGCTCTATTGATCGCCTAGCCAGGTCGCCTGGTGTGGGGTGGTCAGAAGGGTATATAAACACATTATCGATAAGTGCCGCTGAGCCGAGGGTTTCTGCGGCGGTATGTAGCGATTGGTGTGTTTCGACGTGTGGGGGAGGTATCTCAAATTGACCCATGAATGCCATCCCAAGAGCTAAATTGCCGATATCGGTAGACATGTTGGCAGCTTTGAGGTGTAAATATTCTTCGTATTGCTGGTATCGGAGCTCGTGGATATTCATGATAGTGTCCTATCACCGTAATACTCCTCCTGCGGGAGACTGTCAATAGATGGATGCGGTAGTTTGCATCTGATACAATGATACCGATGGCGCCTTGGCCGAGAAGTTAGGCAGCAGTCTGCAAAACTGCGTAGACGGGAGCGTTACCCGTAGGTGCCTCCATAGTTAGCGCGGGTGGTGGAATCGGTAGACACGAGAGACTTAAAATCTCTTGCCCATAAAGCGTGCGGGTTCAAGTCCCGCCCTGCGCACCAATACAGCGAAGCGGCCCACAGGGTCGTTTTTGTTTTAGGGCGAGGCGCATACCCAAATTGAGAAAACCCCATACTCAACACTAGTAAAATTTGCTATAATAAAGCTATACCTAAACAAGGAAACATATGGATATCACACTCATCATCATTCTCGTCGTAGTCGCAGTACTCATCGGGTTTTTCTGGCTGACCTACAATGCACTTGTCACGCTCAAAAATCGTGTCGAAGAAGCTTGGAGCGACATCACTGTACAGCTCAAGCGTCGTGCTGACCTAATCCCAAATCTCATCGAATCAGTCAAAGGCTATGCCTCACATGAGACGGAACTGTTTCAGCGAGTCACAGAAGCACGAGCAAACGTCGTAAGTGCAACCGAAAAAGGTCCTAAAGAAACTGCCGCGGCCGAAAACCAGTTTGAAGCAACACTCAAGAGCTTGTTTGCCGTCGCCGAAAATTACCCTCAGCTCCGTGCGACTGAAAATTTCCAGCAGCTCAGCACCGAGCTTGTCGACACCGAAGACAAAATCCAGGCAGCCCGACGATTCTACAACGCTGGTGTGCGAGACCTCAATATCAAGATCGAGCAATTCCCAAGCAACCTCGTCGCCAAAATGTTTAGTTTTGTGAAGCGAGAGTTTTTCGAAGTCGAAGATCCTGCAAGCATCGAGAAGCCTGTCGAAGTCAAGTTTTAGGAACGTCCAATGTATAGCGCTATAGCCGCAAACAAACGAAATACCGTCATCATCATGGCGGTATTCATCCTGATCATATGGGGGCTCGGATACTTGTTCTCTCTCTACTATGGATCGACCGGCATCATGTGGGGGGCGTTGATTGGTGCGTCGATATATGCACTGATCCAGTATTTTGCTGCCGCAAAACTTGCCATCACGATGAACGGGGCAAAAGAGATCAAAAAACAAGACAATCCACGCCTGTACCGAATCGTTGAGAACCTCGCCATCACCACTGGCATGCCAATGCCGAAGGTGTATTTGATAGATGATCATGCGCCGAATGCATTTGCCACTGGGAGAGACCCTGACCATGCGCATGTGGCAGCAACAACTGGCATATTGGAAGTCATGACCGACAGGGAACTGACGGCTGTGATGGCCCACGAAATGGGACATGTCAAAAATTATGATATCCGTGTGATGATGATCGTATTTGGGCTTGTCAGTGCAATTGGCATAATTTCAGATATGTTTATGCGCATGATGTGGTTTAGCGACAATCGTGATCGTAGCCCGCTGTTTCTCGTGCTCGGTATCGTCGCAGCTATTTTGACGCCGATCGTCGCAATGCTGATACAGGCAGCGATATCACGCCAGCGCGAGTATCTCGCGGACGCGACCGGGGCCCTGACTACGCGCGACCCAGAGGCGCTTGCGACTGCTCTCGAAAAAATAAGCGCAGTAGGCTCTTCGCTGAAACGGCAAAACGGCTCGACGGCGCATCTATTCTTTGCGAATCCTCTCAAAAAAGGTGGCCTGATGAACGCGTTTAGCACCCACCCGCCGGTCCAAGAGAGGGTGACACGATTGCGCACCATGGGCCACAAGATGTAGCGACTACGGCTACTGAAACGCCGATGATGGACACAAAACTAAACAAGGATACCGCATGAACTCAACAATACTGGTGCTATTTGTACTGATAGTCGTTGTGCTGGCCGTAATGGTCGGGCTGATGGTCGTGCTGAGCTATGCAAAGTCAACAAACGAACGACTCATGAGCGTATGGCATGAGGTAGTATCTGATATCCAAGATTACAGCACCCATGTCGCATCACTGCTCGCACTCACGCGAGAATACGATATTGAGCCGCAACTTAGTGAAAGAATCGAAGGTCTGTTGGCTGAGTTGCAAAAAGACCTAGATATCAAAAACACTGTTGTAGCCGCAAATCGATACGCAGTCGTCAAAGAAAGGGTCTCGACACTTATGACCGTGACTGCGACCAATGATTTTGTATCCCACACCCCGTCTTTTGAGCAGGTAGCAAAAAGTTTTGCTGACTCCGAAAGTATGCTCGAAAACAGCATCACGTTGTTTAACCAACAGGCAGAAAAATACAATCATTCTATCGGTTCGCCGCTCGTAGCACCTTTTGCGGCATTGTTTGGGCTCCAAAAAGCCAACCAGTTTGTCGCTGATGGTCAGACTATAATAGAAAGTGATATTACAGACGATTCAGTCTAATCATAAACGCAGGTACCCCGCTATGAGCCACCACATACCAGACCACACACAATCTCGCTACGACGAAATAAAACGCCTGCTCAATACATATAGCTATGAATACCATGTGCTCGATGCGCCATCGGTCGATGATGCGGTATATGACAGCCTGTATGATGAGCTCAAGAAGATTGAAGCTGCACATCCAGACATTGTGACGTCTGACAGTCCGTCTCAACGGGTCGGCAACATCTTACGCGGAGGGTTTGAGAAGGTGCCACATAGTAGCCGAATGCTCAGCCTCAATGATGTGTTTGACAGAAATGAAGTCGAGGCTTGGGTCAAACGAATGGACAAGTTGCTGCCGGGGTCGCGTCATGAATATTTTGCTGATCTCAAGATGGACGGCCTGGCATGTGCGCTCGTCTACGAAGATGGGATGCTTGTCAGAGGTATCACGAGAGGCGATAGTTTTGTCGGTGAAGATATTACCGCAAATGTGCGGACTATCAAAAACATCCCCCTTAGCCTGCGGTCGGATTCATCAACTGCTCATTTGTCGCAGGGGCGTACGGAGGTTCGTGGTGAAATAGTCATGCTCAAAAAAGATTTTGCCAGCCTCAACGAACAGCAAGAACGAGAAGGCAAGCCATTGTTTGCAAACCCACGCAACCTCGCGGCCGGTACGATGCGCCAACTAGATCCATCGCTGGTCGCCTCGCGGCCATTGACATTTATTGCCTATGATATGTTGCGCGACAATCCAGCAGAGCTGCCGACCCATATGGCTGCGTACGAGGCCATATCATCAGTTGGCATACGTCGTAATCAAGAGGCGTCGGTATTTGCATCGCTCGATGACGTCATGAAGTTTGTCGATGAATGGTCCGAGAAGCGTCGTGACTTGCCATATCATACTGACGGGCTTGTCATCAAAGTAAATGACCGCGAGCAGTATGCAAAATTGGGCGTGGTAGGCAAGCAGCCTCGGGGTGCCGTTGCGTATAAATATGCCGCCGAACAGGCCACGACGGTTGTCAAAGATATTGTGATATCAATTGGTCGCACGGGTGCAGCAACTCCAGTTGCAGTGTTTGACCCTGTGGTCGTCGCCGGCTCACGGGTCCAGCATGCCAGCCTTCATAATGCCGACGAAATCGCGCGGCTTGATGTACGGCGAGGTGACACGGTCGTCATATTTAAAGCAGGCGATATCATACCGCAGGTCGAGTCTGTCATCACTGAACTACGACCAAAAAACAGCGAGCCTGTAGACTTTGAGCAAGAGTTGCATCGCCAATACCCAGAGCTGGAATTTGAGCGACCACTCGGCGAGGTCGCCTACCGCGTCAAAGGACTGACTGGGCCAATCATTCTCAAGCGCGCCTTGCAACACTTTGCTAGCAAAAGCGCCCTCGATATCGATACGCTTGGTGAAAAAAATGTCAATGCGCTCGTCGATGCAGGCTTGGTGACTGATCTTGCGGACATATACAAACTTACAAAAGATGATGTGCTCCAGCTGGAGCGTTTTGCAGAAATCTCTGCTGAAAAATTAGTCAGTGCAATCGCAGACAAAAAATCACCACCATTGCAGCGGTTTGTGTATGGACTTGGCATACGTCATGTCGGTACTCAGACGGCAATCGATCTTGTCGGCACGTTTGGATCTCTAGATAAACTCCAACACGTCACCATCGATGAGCTGCGAGCAGTCGACGGGATAGGCGAAGTCGTCGCAGAATCTATCGTGGCGTGGTTTAGTGACCCCGACAACACGGCACTGCTCCAAAAATTCGATTCTCTTGGTGTGCACCCGCGGGTTGCATCGCGAGGAACTTCCTTGCAAGGTGTTTCTTTTGCAATCACTGGATCGCTGGAGTCGATGAGCCGTGATCAGGCCGCGGAACGTATACGTGCAAATGGTGGAACATTTCAGTCAAGTGTCGGCAAAGATACCACCTACCTAGTCGCTGGCGGCAAAATTGGTGCCGCAAAACAGAAAAAAGCCGAACACTACGGCACGAAAATCATTGATGAAGCGAAATTACTCGAGCTACTCAAATAAGATGCAATAACACAAAAGACCTCACGAGGAGGTCTTTTGTAAGTGTTGCCGGTAAATTACCAGCTGCGTTGGCGATCGCCACCGAAGTCGCGTCGCGGTTTGTCCTCGCGTGGGCGAGCTTCGTTGACGGTGATTTGACGGCCATCAAGCTCTGATTCGTTGAGCTTGGCGACTGCTGCGTCAGCTTCGGCGTCGTCTTCAAATTCGACGAAACCAAAACCGCGTGAGCGTCCACTGTCTCTATCAGTCACTACTTTGGCGCTAGCGACGGTACCACACTGAGCAAAATGCGCAGCGAGGCTATCGTCGTTGGTAGCCCAAGCAAGACTTCCTACAAAAAGTTTTTTCACGTATATTTCCTTTAACGTTACTGCTTCAGTCGACCGAGCCGTAAAGAAAACCTATACGCTACTTCTGAAACTGGTATCATTTAAGCATATTCCCCCAAAAAAAGCGAGCATAAGCTTGATTATCCTTTCTGATTGTGTAAAAATAAGCTTGTTAGCTGATGCGCACGGGTTTGCGCGTCTCGATCAAAACAAACATTTCCAACAAACCCGGGTGGGCGCGCACCAGCTCACATGTCACGGAGGGGTACACCCCCTCCGTTTGCTATGTGAAACGCATTCACAGTAGCAAACCTCATACCCTAAAGCTCGGCTATCGCCTCGTACTGACATGCATAATCTGGTATTTACGGTGATATATTGATAAAATTGGTTTCGTTGCGGGGCATTAGCTCATCCGGTAGAGCGCTTCCATGGCATGGAAGAGGTGAGCAGTTCAAGTCTGCTATGCTCCACCATATCATCTGGACAGAGATATAGACCTGAGGTGGGCGATGGTATACACTAATGGTAATATATGCTTAAGAAATATGTTTTATGGCGTTTACGGCGTCTCACAAAAAAATACTTCAAACGTCACGCCCCTAAACTCATTGTAGTTGTAGGGAGTGTTGGCAAAACAGGCACCAAGGTTGCAATTGCCACAGTACTCGGCGAAAAGTACCGAGTACGCATGCATGAAGAAAACCACAACACTGAATTTAGCGCCCCTCTTGCAATGCTGGGCGTCAAATACCCGACAAACCCACACTCTATGAGTCAGTGGCTACAAGTGTTTGGAGCAATGAAAAAACGTATCAAGAGCGACAGTGATGTCGATGTGATAGTCCAGGAGCTCGGTATAGATGCACCTGGAGATATGAAGCATTTTTCGCAGTTCATGCATGCGGATATCGCAGTGGTGACGGCTGTGACACCTGAGCACATGGAAAACATGAAGACTATGGAAGCAGTTGCCGAAGAGGAATTATCGGTCTCGTCATTTGCCGGCCTCACCGTCATCAACAGAGACACTATTGCACCCGAATATGCCAAATACGTCACTTCCAGCAATCTCACGACCTATGGCGTCCAGCCTGGTGCCGAGTATTTCCTAGAGATCAATTCTTCTTCGCCACTCGAGTCCAAGATTGCGACATTGCATTCGCCCGAATGGGGTGACACCAGCTTGGCGATTCAGCTGGTGGGTCATCACAACGTACAGGCGATTGCAGCAGCCGCAGCCGTATGTGCCAAGCTCGGCATATCACAAAAAGAATTTGCAGTCGGTGCGGCAAAAGTAACGCCGCTCCCTGGCCGTATGCAACTACTCAGAGGAGCCAACGGCTCAATAATTATCGATGATTCATACAATTCGAGCCCAGCTGCCGCTATCGAAGCACTAAAGACACTCCAATCATCCCAGGGTGCGAAACGAATTGCGATACTCGGCTCTATGAACGAGCTTGGGGAGTATAGCGAACAAGGTCACAGAGACGTCGCAAACGTGTGCCAGCCTAGCTTGATTGACTGGGTCGTGACAATCGGAGATGATGCCGCACAGTACCTCGCTCCAATCGCACGCCAAAACGGATGCCACGTCAAATCGTTTAAGACGCCATTTGAAGCCGGAGGATTTGTCCGCGGCGTTGCCGGAGAACGAGACATCATACTGGTAAAAGGTTCTCAAAATAATGTGTTTTCCGAAGAAGCGGTCAAAATACTCCTGCACGATGCCGAAGACGAAAAAAAGCTCGTCAGGCAATCTCAGGAATGGATGGCCAAAAAAGAGCAAGCTTTTGACCATGCGCCAGAGGATGAGGTGCCGATAGTATGAACCCACAAAACGACACAGACCCACAGATTCCCGATCAGACTGCGCCGCAGCCGCAAGTCGGACCTGCGCCTGTCCAGCAGCCTCCACAGCAGGACGCTCCAAACACACCACCGCAACAGCCACCAACAAATCAGCCCCCAGTAGATCAACCACAGCCTGCGGCTGATACTCAGTCTGCCGTACCGCCGACACCGACGCAGTGGCCTACCGGTGGCGGGCAGCTTACTATGACGCCAAACGGTCAGGAAAAACCGCCAGAACCTCTCATCAGACGCGAAAATGGCAAAATGATACTCAGTAAGAAATTCAAAATCATTCTCGGTATTATCGGTGGCGTACTATTGCTTCTGCTGATTGCGGTGCTGCTGTTTTTGTTTGTCTACAACAATCCTTCATATGCAGTCGCAAATTCACTCCAAAGAGCCGTGTCGAGCGATGCTATCGATGTCGATGTGCACTACAAGGACACCCCCAAAGGCCAAACCGCGACGATAGTCGAATCTCAAGTCAGAATAGACGGACAGTTACAGTCAGAGACCATCACAAATCTCTTGCTCGACAACAACCGTCGAGACAATACAGTGGATGTGCGTACTGTCACGGATACGCAGGGCACCGCGTATGTCAAGTTTGAAAAACTCACAGAGTTTGTCGCCAGTCTGGCCGAGGGGGATACGGTGCTCACGAGCTCTCTCAAACAGTTTGAGCCACTCGTCGAAGGTATCGACAACAAATGGGTTCGACTGCAGCGCGATGATACCAATCTCGTACTGGATGTCACAGAAAACGGCTATATCAGTCTTGCGGTCAATGAAGTGCAGTGTAGCCAGCAATTCCTCGAAATCGCGCGGAGTGATAAGGCCGTACAAGAAGAACTGTCGACGCTCTTGAGAGATTCTGGAGTGTTTGTGCCAGAATTTCAAAGGTTTGACCGCATCAACGGTCATTTTGCATCAAGCTACAACCTCATAGTAGACTATGGTCGCCTCGATGGATTTGTAGAGGCGCTACGAGGCACTTCGTTCGCATCGCAGCTCAATACGTGCACCGACAACAAGTTTGATCAAGCTATCAACGCGCTCAAAGATGGTCTAGTCGCTGCAAACAAAGATGGTATCGAGCTCAAACTTACGTATTGGGTCGACATATTTACGCATCAGCCCGTCAAACTGCAAGTTGAGTACAGTACCGAAAATGACAACAAAGTATTTGCAGTGACAACATCGGACCGCGAATGGCAGGCAATCTCCGTACCGGAACAAGATGTACGGTTCGAAGAAGTTCAAAAAGAAATAGAGTCATTTTTTCAGACAACATTTGCCGAGCTGCAGGCACTCGCAAGAGATGCCGAACGACAAAGAGACACACAGGCGCTGGCCGAATCGTTAGAGGCATACTATGCCGACAATTTTTATTACCTATCCCCATCGGATCTCAATCTTGAGCGTATATCGGCACAACTCAATGCTCCTGAAGACAGTTATTTTGCACCAGGACTCACGACGTTTTCGCTGCAAAACGCGGTCAATCCTGAGCCGCAGAAACCTTCGACCGAAAAATACATCTATCAGGCAATGACTGACGAAGGCAAGATTTGTGACGGTGGTAAGAGTTGTCAAAAATTTGTCTTGTGGTACCGACTAGAATCTGATGACAAAATATATTCTATAGAATCATTCAACTAAACTCGTTGCTTGCTATACTAGTACGTGATGAAACGCTACGATCCAAATAGTATTGAGCCGAAATGGCAAAAAACTTGGGATGAGACCCAAGTATATAAGGCTGATCTAGACTCAGACCGTCCGAAGTATATTGCGATGAGCATGTTTAATTATCCGAGCGGCAATCTGCACATCGGTCACGCCATGAACTTTACGATTAGCGATGTGATGGCGCGGTATAAACGCCAGCAGGGATATGAGAGTTACCACCCTATCGGATGGGATGCGTTTGGCCTGCCGGCCGAAAACCGGGCTATCAAAGAGGGAATCAGCCCGCAGGAGAGTATGCGTCAGCTCATACCCGCGTACCACAAAGCCTACAAGGCGCTCGGCTGGAGCAATGACTGGAGCAAAGAAATCAGCACGCATGAGCCTGAATATTATCGCTGGACGCAGTGGATATTTGCAGAAATGTTTCGCCAAGGGCTCGCCTATCAGGACGCCCGCATGCAGTGGTGGTGCGAAAAATGTCAGACGGTGCTCGCAAATGAGCAGGTACTGGACGGCAAATGTTGGCGACATGATGGTGCGGACGACCCACAAGTGGAGAAGAAAGAAGTCAAACAGTGGTTTTTCAAAATTACCGACTATGCTGATGAGCTACTTGAGGCAACCGACGCGCTTGATTGGAGTGATGTTGTCAAGACCGCTCAGAAGAACTGGATCGGTAAATCGGTTGGGGCGGAAGTAGATTTTACGGTTGATGGTCTTGATGAAACATTAACTGTATTTACAACGCGACCCGATACACTTTTTGGAGCGACATTCCTGGTAGTTGCTCCTGAGCATGAACTACTCGATCAGCTCACAACGGATGAACAATCGACTGCGGTCACGCAATACACCAAAGCAGCTCTCAAAAAGACGGAAATCGAACGCCAAAGCGAGGGCAAAGAAAAAACGGGTGTCTTTACCGGCAGCTACGCGATCAATCCTATAAATGGCGAAAAAGTACCTATCTGGGTCGCAGACTACGTGCTGGGCGGGTACGGCACTGGTGCGATTATGGCTGTGCCAGCGCATGATGAACGTGACAATGAGTTTGCAAAGAAATTTAACCTTGATATTCGTACGGTTGTGGCACAGGACTTCGGGTCGCCACTTGAATATACGCAGGAAGTCACAGGGTCTGTATTCATTGTATATGACGAAGAGAATGAAAAATTTTTAGGAGTAAAAACCGGCACAAACGGCGGGCTATGGCTTAATGGTGGCGGTAGGGAAGAAGGTGAAACTTTTGAACAGACAGCCATTCGCGAGCTGGCAGAAGAAACAGGTTTTACTAAGTATAAAAAAATAGTAACGCTGGGTGAGCCGGTCTATTCGTACTATTTTAATGATGTAAAAAAGGTAAATAAGCGTTCATTCGGTCAAGGTTTCCTGTTTTTTGTTGAAAGGGGTAAGAGGGGCGAACCTGCACTTGAGCAGCATGAAAGCTTTACGTCTGATTGGTATAGCTATGATGAACTTGTTGCAGGCGTGAAAAGGGTCGAGGGGGGGGTTGAGCATTGGCTTGAAATGCTAGCTCGAGCGAAACAGGTTATCGATTCCCGGCAAGACTATTCACAATCGTTCCACGGTGACGGCGTTTTAATCAATTCAGGGGCTTATTCTGGCCTTAACTCTGCCGAGGCGCGGGACCTTATCATTCAGCACCTGGAACGAGAGGGCAAAGGTCGTGCCAAAACCACCTACAAAATTCGCGATTGGAGCGTCAGCCGTCAGCGATACTGGGGCGCGCCAATCCCGATTGTAAACTGTGCAAAAGACGGCGTTGTGTTGGTGTCCGATGACCAACTACCAGTTGTTTTGCCCGAGCTCGATGACTACGCTCCGAGCGGTGATGGCCGTAGTGCGCTTGGACGCGCTACCGACTGGATCAAGACAACCTGCCCAACCTGTGGTGGCCCGGCAGAACGAGAGACGGATACCCTCGATACATATATCTGTAGCTCGTGGTACGAACTGCGATACTTTGATCCGACAAATGACGAAAAACCTTTTGATGCGAGCATCGTCAACAAGTGGATGCCAATTGATTTTTATAACGGTGGCGATCATGCAACGGCGCATCTCATATACGTACGATTTATCGCACGATTCTTCCATAAGCTCGGTATGCTTGATGACCCAGAACCATTCAAGAAGTTCTTGTTTAACGGCAAAGTCAAGGCAGGCGATGGTAGCGCCTTTAGCAAGAGCAAGGGCAACGGCATCGACCCGCTTGAGATTATCAACCAAGGTTACGGCGCCGATGCGCTACGGACCTACCTGATGTTTGCGGCGCCACTCGATCTTGACTCGCGCTGGGATCCCCAGGGTGTGCCAGCAACACATCGGTTCATCTCTCGTCTCTGGAACCTGGTGCAAGAATTCCTTGAGGCAGGTCCAATATCCAATAGCCAAAATCCAAATTCTGTGGCTGTTCTTCGTAGCATCCATCCGACCATCAAAAAAGTCACCGAAGACCTAGATGCCCAGAAATACAATACGGCTATCGCCACAATGATGAAATGTGTCAATGAGTTATATATCGAAAAAACACATGGCTTTGACTCCCGCGAGACATGGCAGACCGCACTAGACGCGCTCGTTGCACTAGTTGCACCATTTGCGCCTCATGTCGCTGATGAGTTGTGGCAACAACTCGGTCACACCGACACTGTACAGCGTGATAGTTGGCCAGAATGGGACGAGTCGCACTTCATCTCAGACACCATAACGCTTGCGGTACAGGTAAATGGCAAAGTCCGTGCCGAAATACAAGTAGCGTCTGATGCGACCAAAGAATCTATCGAGGCAGCTGCACTGGCGCATGAGCGGGTGCAAGATTTTCTCGCCAACAAAGTACCAGCCCGGGTCATCTATGTCCAAGGCCGGTTGGTAAATATAGTAGTATAAAAGGGGAAGACCCCGCACTAGGCGGGGTCAACTCCGTACAGACGCTCGAGCGCATCTTTGACGTACCAGAAGGCCGCCACATTGATGACACAGAGTGCGATCGAGGTACCGAGACCGGGTGCGTGGCCGGTCGCCTCGAGAGACCCTGCCAGTCCGATTGCCGGTAGCAGTGTCAGGAAGCTGAACGCGCCCAGTAGGTTGCCGATACGGCGACCTCGGGTCTTACGGTCTTTCGTCGTCACTACCGCGATTACGGCGGCGACGAACTCGATAAAGATGATGAAAAGTGCGATGGAGAGGCTCATACCCCCTCCTCCTTTCATTCAACCGCACTAGGCGGTACGGAGTCGGCCGAACGACCGATATTCTAATTATAGCACTAATGCTAATAAATGTCAATATCTAGAGCATAATTCCACCCTTGAGTAACAGGGAATTTTACGATATAATACTACCCAAGTTTCTAACAACCAAAAAGGAGTAGATCGTATGGGAAAGCCCAAAAAGCAAACTTCCCCGCGCAAAACTGGTCTCCGTCGTAGCCATCTCGTGCTCAAGCTTGCACGGGCTGTCAACGCCAAAAGTCCAGTCAAGGTTCGTACCACCAAGCGCGAATCAGGGAAAGTAAAGTAGCAATACTCGTAATTTAATATCAAAGGAACCTTACACTTTTATGGCATCAAACCGTCACCTAGGTCGTATCATAGCGCTACAAACGCTCTATGAGTATGATTTTCGAGTAGATTGTTCGGACGGCGAAGTAAAGCTCAAAGAGATTTTGAAGCGAAACCTCGTCCGGTACGAAAAATCCCTCGATGACAAAGCCTTTGTCGAAGATCTTGTCGCTGGGGTGCTAGAGCGCGAAAAAGCGCTTGATGAGCTTTTGCAGCCTATTGCACCAGAGTGGCCTATCGATCAGATCGCACGCGTCGACCGTACAATTTTGCGTATGGCCGTGTACGAGCTGACCGAAAGAGGCGATGATGTCCCTCCGAAAGTAGTGATAAATGAGGCGGTTGAGCTCGCAAAAGCGTTTGGTTCTGATAATTCATCAAAGTTCGTCAATGGTGTACTCGGTACAGCTTACAGGACTTTGGTTGAGGGCCACGCAGATGCAGACGCCAAAGTTTGACTCGTTCAACAATAAATTCAAGAAATATTTTAACCGCAATAAACCATCGATAGATGAAGTCGTGCGAGAACCGACAGCGGGCGGTATTGTGTTTCGTCGCAACAAAAAGTCGAAAGACATCGAAATTTTGCTAATACAAGATGCAAAAGACCGCTGGACTATTCCAAAAGGTCACATAGAAGAGGGTGAAACCGCTCAAGAAACCGCGCTGCGAGAAATAGCCGAAGAGGCTGGTATCAAGGAAGCCGAAGCGATTTGTTGGCTAGGCAAGATTCATTTTCGTTATCGCCGCCTCAATACACTCGTTCTCATGACGACACAGATATATCTGGTCAAAGCGCTCGGCAACACCGACAACATCAAAAAAGAAGAGTGGATGAACGGCATAAAATGGTTTAAGTTTCACGATGCACTCGATGCAATCGAATACGAAGATATTGGGAAGCTGATGTTGCTCGCCATGAAAAGGATTCGCCATGCAGGGCATTGATAGCGCACCATACCAGGATTTTGCCAGGGATCACCTCGGGTTTGAGTTCGATAATATCGATTTGCTCATCACGGCATTTACACATCGTAGCTACATGAACGAGCACAAGAAGTCTGCTCGAGAGCACAATGAGCGATTGGAGTTTTTGGGTGATGCCGTGCTTGAACTATCGGTGACCGACTACCTGTATCGTCACTATACTGAGCCCGAAGGCATATTGACGAGTTGGCGGAGCTCGCTCGTGCGCACAGAGAGCATCAGTGAAGCTGGTGTCAGTCTCGGGTACGAACCGCTGCTTAGGTTGTCGCGCGGAGAAAAGCGCGGTAGTGACCGTGCCCGTGCTCAGATACTTGCCAACAGTTTTGAGGCGCTCATTGGTGCGATTTATCTCGAAAAAGGCTATGCGGTGGCGGATGAGTTTATTATTAAGCATATTTTGAGCAAACTCGAGGGTATTTTAGCCTCTGGAAGCTGGCGTGATCCCAAGTCATACCTGCAAGAGGTATCTCAGAGCGTCGATGGTATGACGCCGCAGTATCGCGTCATCGAAGAAATCGGCCCAGATCATGAAAAAGAGTTTACGCTCGGGGTGTATGTCGGGGATACTCTGATGGGTACCGGCACAGGTCCAAGCAAGCAATTCGCCCAGCAACAGGCCGCTCGAGCAGCGCTAGATGTGTACGAAAAGCGTGCCAAATAGCTCTGATTGACTACTGGGGTGATATCAGGTATAATCAACCGTTGATTGTAATATAAATTTTGAGAGAATAAGGACAACAGTACACAATGCTCGCAATTCGTCTGCAACGTCTTGGCCGCAAAGGTTACCCAACATACCGCCTTGCCGTACAAGAATCACATCGCCACCCGACAAGTGGTCGTGTAGTCGCCTATGTCGGTAGCTACAACCCACACACCAAAGAAACGACTATCAATGTCGACAAAGTAGAGTTTTATCTCAAGAACGGCGCCCAGCCAACACCTCGCGTGGTCAAGATTTTGACCGAGCAAAAGGTCGCACTGCCATCTTGGGTAAAAGTGCACACTGGCGACAAAAAAGTAGCCATCAAACACGCTGAAAAGCTTCGTAAGAATAAGCCAGCTGAAGAAAAACCAACCGAAGAGGTTGCTGCTGAGGCCACCGAGGTCGCAGAAGAGCCCGCCGAAAAATCAGAGTAATCGCACACGCACGACGCCCCGCATCCCGGGGCGTTTTCGTGCTACAATAAGACTATTACCAGTAGAGTCTAGGAGGACATATGGCACTATCTATCGACCAGCAATTCGTAGAATACATCGTCAAATCACTTGTCGGGCACCCCGATGACGTCGTCGTCGATCGAGTTGTAGACGAAAAAGGCGTACTGTTGACACTGACGGTTCATCCCGAGGATCTCGGACGAGTTATCGGCAAACGCGGGGCAACCGCACAAAGCCTCCGATCGTTACTACGTGCACTGGGCACCAAGAATGATGCTCGTTACAATCTCAAGATTGTCGATGTCGACCGACCAGAGGGCGAGCGTGACCAGCCACGACAAACACAGCCAGCGCAAGACGATGCGCCGACAGAGGACGTGACTTCTGCACCTGTGGACAACACTGCAGATGAGCCTGTGGAAAAAGAATCAGACCTTGCCAAGAAAACCCGCGCAGAGCTTGCGGATCTAGACGATCTCGATATATAATCATTAGTAAGTTCACAATCTGAACTGCGAGAAACAAAAACGCTCTATGCGAGCAAACCAACATAACTATACGGTTTGAGAGCCCTATTTGTGCTAAAAAGCCCGCCACTCGGCGGGTTTTTTGGTTGCAAATTAATTCTAAGTTGCTAGACTGTAGCAGATGAGAAAGTTTCAAGCCATAACACTATTCCCGGAGATGTTTGCAGGTGTGTTCGAAAATTCTATGATGTGGAAGGCCCAAAAAGACGGTATCGTGGAACTGTCGACAATCAACCTACGCGAATACGGCCTGGGGCCACGCAAATCTGTCGATGACACACCGTATGGGGGTGGTGATGGTATGTTGCTCATGATAGAGCCGCTATGGAATGCTGTACAGGCTGCAAAACAGAATGATCCGACGGCGAAAGTGCTACTTATGACACCACGAGGGGCTCGCTGGCAGCAGTCAATGGCAAAATCATACAGTGAGGCGGATACAGGGTATATATTCATCTGTGGCCGATATGAGGGCTATGACGAGCGAATACTTAAGCTCGTCGATCAAGAAGTAAGCGTCGGTGATTATGTACTGACTGGCGGGGAGCTACCTGCGATGACAATTATTGATAGTATCGTGCGGCTCATGCCCGGTGTTCTCGGCGGCGAGTCGAGTGCAGAGATAGAAAGTTTTAGCGACGGCGAGACGCTCGAATATCCGCAGTATACACGACCCGAAGAGTTCAATGGTATGAAGGTGCCAGATGTTCTACTGAGCGGTCACCACGGCCAGATTGCCAAATGGCGGGCAGAGAATGCCCATAAAGCACAGTAGTAAATTGGTAAATGAGTCGATCAATATTTTTTTGCTCAGTACCATTTCACTAATTACTACTTTACCAATCTACCAATTAAACCGTTAAAGCCCACAGCAAAGTGGGCTTAGGTGTTGTGGTGGATAAAGCGATCCAATATTTTTTGGTGTTTTTGTTTTTGAATTCGCTTATATAGTACTGTACACCCGTAAATGATTTAGCACAAGGGATTTAACGTAAAATACAACAATTTCGTCGGTGCGGTATACTAGTGAGTACAAACAAGGAGGTCATATGAAACTATTTGGAACCGTATATGCGCACTGTGATATCCCTTGCGGAGTATATGAAACAGATACCATGCGAAATGCCGCCTACACCTGCAAGGTGATGGTGCAAAAGATACAAGAACTCGGTGATATGGCTGATGCGAATCACCACAATAATGCCGTGCGAATGATTATGGTCAAAGAAAAGCATGCCGAGACGGTAAAGCACGAAGCGAGAATCCTCTGGGGGGACTATTTCAAGCCCGAACACCTCGAGGTATATCCGGATTTGCATGATACGGTATGGCAGATTATGAAACAGGCAAGTAGCGTCAAACACACGGTTGATCTCAATGAAGCTGAAAAACTGATCGAGCTTGTGGCAAAACTGGCCGATATATTTGCAGCCACCAAAAAATGATAGGATTTCGGCGAGTATCGGGTGATAGCATGCAGCCGACATTGAGCGATGGGCAATTGATAGTAGTGTTTCCCAGCAAGTCGCCGGCCATCGGTGACGTTGTAGTGGCGTATCGTGACGGCAAGGAGCTGATAAAACGCATCATCAAGGTTCAGTCAGGCACTTACTGGCTCGAGGGAGATAGCCCAGAACGTAGTACTGATAGCCGACATTTTGGCTGGATAGACAAAAGCGATATACTAGGCGTCATGAAGATATCATTTCCTGCGGCAATTGAGCCGCCAAAACCTCGTAAGCAACATGGAATACTGTTTGGTTGGGTAGCGGCGATTATTATGATAGGATTTGCGCTGGTGCACCTGTTTCGTATCGATACATTTGTACCAGAGCTCAATCTCGTGTTCCAAAATTCAACCCTGACGATGTGGGTTGCAAGTCTACTCGTGATTATGGAAGTGTTCGCGATTCCGTTTTTGCTACGTATTCGCATGAGTAGCTTGGCCCAATATTTCAGCGGAGCATTTGCGATTGTAGTGCCGCTCATCTGGACGTTGATTACCATCTGGACGTTTGGGTCTGATGTATCGACCGCACAACTCGGTGAGTTTGTCTATCTACAGAGCGGATGGATACTCCTAATAGCAAATATTATTTGGCTAAAATTTTCGTATTATACCGTCTGGGCGCTCGGATATGATCGGCGTGTAGGAGAAAAGGACTCCATCGTCTATCGCTACTTATCTCGTTTGAGTAAATAGACTATTGTTGGTATAATTCAATCTGTTCGAAATCACTTTGGGGAGTCGCCAAGTGGTAAGGCACTGGGTTCTGGTCCCAGCATTCGGGGGTTCGAATCCCTCCTCCCCAGCCATAGAAAAATCCGTATACCCTTGTGGTATGCGGATTTTTCTATTGA
>CAZIEB010000017.1:10151-18376 GCA_964538665.1 uncultured Candidatus Saccharibacteria bacterium | reverse complement strand
CGGGAAGTTGTAGGTGCGGATTTTTTCAGATCGATCACCTGTGCCGATGAGGCTACGGCGTTCAGCTGATAACTTGGCGTTTTCTTCGTCGGTTTTTAATTGCAGGAGTCGCGATCGCAACACGCTCATGGCTTTGAGCTTGTTTTTGATTTGGGATTTTTCGTCTTGGTTGGTGACGACAAGGCCGCTTGGCAGGTGAGTAATTCGCACGGCGCTGTCGGTGGTGTTGACCGACTGTCCGCCGTGGCCACCTGCGCGGTAGACGTCGACCTTCAGGTCACTTGGATTGATTTCTATATCGGTTTCTTCGGCTTCGGGCATGACGGCAACGGTCACGGTGCTGGTATGGATGCGGCCTTGGCTCTCGGTGACCGGTACACGTTGGACGCGGTGCACGCCGGATTCAAACTTGAGGCGCGCATATGGTGCGTCGCCTTTGACTTCGAACACGACTTCTTTGTAGCCGCCAGAGTCGTTGGCTGATTCGCTCATCATTTCGGTCTTGTAGCCGTGTGCTTCGCACCAGCGGAGATACATACGCAAAAGCTCGGCGCCAAACAAGCTTGCTTCATCGCCGCCAGCGCCAGCGCGGATTTCGATGATGACATTTTTCTCATCATTTGGGTCTTTGGGGGTGAGCATGATGAATAATTTTTCGTCGAGTGCGGCTAGCTCTTGCTCGAGATGGGGTAATTCTTCCTTGGCCAGCTCGGCCAGCTCATCGCCACCACCGGACATCTGCTTGGCTTCGAGGATTTGCTGCCTGAGAGCTGCTTGGCGCTCGCCGGCCGTGATGAGGTCATCGAGCTCGAGCAGGCGACGGTTCTTCTTGGCAAAATCAGGGTCAGAAAACGCATCTGGACGTGACAAAAATGCCGTCAGTTTGGATTTCTCGGTGTGCAGTTCTTCGATGTTGAGGGAAATTAAACTCATATGTATAGTATCTCACAAAAAAATCGGCTCAGTGTAGCCGACTTTTTTGTTATGTAGATTATTTCTCTTCTTTTTCTTCAGCTTTTGCAGCTTTGGCTTCTTTGCGAGCGGCTTGCTTCTTGGCTTTGTTTGCCATGGCTTCGCGGCGTTTTTCGGCTGCAGCGAATTTGGCTTTGAAGCGGTCAACGCGGCCTTCGGTGTCGATAATCTTTTCTTCACCAGTGAAGAACGGGTGAGACGCACTCGAAATGTGCAGTTTTACCAGTGGGTACTCGTTGCCGTCTTCCCATTTGATCGTGTCATTTGTTTGCGCGGTACTTTGCGTCAAAAAGGCAAAACCAGCCGCATCATCCTGAAACACAACAGGACGGTAGTCGGTAGGGTGTAAATCTTTTTTCATAGTCAACGGTAGATTGTATCTGTTTTTGCAGCAATTGTCAAAAGTATTGTCATCTGTTATGATAGTTCGGTATTAAATATTAATGAAGCACTCCGCCGACTGGCGGACGAAGGGACAAGGCATAACAATCGGGAATTCGCCTGACCCGGAAAGGAAATATTAGATATGGCAGTTACTGTTGATATCAAGGCTTTGCTCGAAGCCGGTGTTCATTTCGGACACAAAACGAGCCGTTGGCACCCGAAAATGGCGCCATATATACACTCTAAGCGACAAGATTCGCACATTATCGACCTTACAAAAACTGTCGAGGCGCTTGATAACGCGTTGCCATTTATTAGCAGCGTTGTTGCGAGCGGCAAGTCAGTGTTGCTCGTCGGCACCAAAAAACAAGCTCGTGACATAGTCAAAACTGCAGCCGAAAAAACCGGTCAGCTCTATGTGACGGAGCGCTGGATGGGCGGAATGCTGACAAATACCGCGACAGTCAATGCGCGCCTCAAGCACCTCAAGACGCTCGAGAAGAAGATGGATTCTGGCGAGCTCGCAAATCGTTACAGCAAGCTCGAAGTCCAGCGTTTTCAAGAGGAAATCGACGATCTCAACAGCAAATATTCTGGTATCAAAAACATGAACGGCAAGCCAGGTGTCGTGTTTGTCACCGACATTATCGAGGATGCAAATGCGGTCCGCGAAGCCAAAAAGCTCGGCATACCTGTCGTTGCAATCTTGGACACCAACGCTGATCCGCGGGGTATTGACTACGTAATCCCAGCAAATGACGACGCGATCAAAGGCCTACAGCTGATTACCGACTATGTGGTGCAGGCAATCGAAGAAGGTAAAGCTCAGCAAGCAAAAGCAGCTGACAAGTAAATTAGTAAATATAGTAAATTAGTACGTTAGAAATTAGTAAATTAGTATGCTGGTATACAACCAATTCACCAATTACTATTTCACCATTTTCTAACTCCGGAGGAGAAATATGGCAATTACAGTTGATGACATTAAGAAGCTAAAAGAACTCACCGGCGTTGGTCTGACCGATGCCAAAGCGGCGCTTGTGGAAGTTGGCGGCGATTTTGACAAAGCACTCGAAGCAATGCGCAAAAAAGGTCTGACCAAGGCCGAAAAGCGCGGCGAACGCGAGGCCCGAGAAGGACTTGTCGATAGCTATGTCCACTCTGGTCGTATCGGCGTACTTGTCGAAGTAAACTGCGAGACTGATTTTGTCGCAAAAACTGATGAGTTCAAAGAGCTTGTACACGATATTGCACTGCATGTATCGGCCACAGCTCCTGAATATATTTCACTCGAAGATGTTCCGGCAGATACCGAGGGTGAAAAACGTGCAGAATTTACTGAAAAAGCAGCCAACGAAGGCAAGCCAGCTGATATCGCAGGCAAAATTGTCGAAGGGCAGCTCAAGAAATATTTTGCAGAAAAGACGTTGCTCGAGCAACCTTTTATCAAAAATCCCGACATCACTGTCGGCGAATTGGTCAAAGAGCACATCTCAAAACTCGGTGAGAACATCGTTGTCCGTCAGATCAAAAGAATTGAGCTTGGCGTAAGCGAATAATCGAGCGCCAACCAAATTATCAAAAAGCTGCGGATTGTCCGTGGCTTTTTTGCGCCCAGTAAGCCTGCTATACTGAAATATGTAAATAAGAGGTACCAATGTTTGATACAAAACCATATGAACAACGAATGGATGCGGCGATAGATCATTTCCGCGGAGAGCTTACAAAAGTTCGCACCGGACGCGCGCACCCAGACATGCTCAGCTCGATAGTTGTCGAAGCGTATGGCTCGTCCATGCCGCTCAACCAAGTCGCAAATGTGACTGCGCCAGAACCCCAACAGCTACTCATCAGCCCGTTTGATCCAAGCAATGTCAAAGCCATCAGTGATGCTATTCGTACGAGTAATCTCGGGTTCAATCCAAGCGATGACGGGCGCGTGGTTCGGGTACCAATTCCGCAACTGACCGAAGAGCGACGCCGTGAGATGGTCAAAAGTCTCGGCGAAAAAGTTGAAGACTGTCGAATCGCTCTGCGAACGGTCCGCCAAGATGCCCTCAAAGATGCCAAGCGCATGAAAGATGCCAAAGAGTTGTCGGAAGACGATGTCAAGATGGTTGAAAAAGGCATCGATGATGATATGAAAACATATCAGACCAAGATCGATGAATTGTTCAAAGAAAAAGAACAAGAAATAATGACTATATAAAACCACTTGATGTGAGATTTTGGATTTTAGATTTTGGAACAGCCACACACACAACCGCTCGTGCCTACCCACGTGGGCTATATTTTGGACGGCAATCGCCGCTGGGCAAAGCAGCATGGGCTCCCGACGTACGAAGGTCATCTTGCAGGGGTCGCATCGCTCGAAGAAGTGCTTGAAGCGACGATAGAATCAGGCGTCAAATACGTTTCTTTCTACACCTGGTCGACCGAAAACTGGAATCGTGCCGAAGAAGAGGTGCGCGCCACCATGAAAATTGTGCGTAATGTATTCAAAAAAGAGCTCAAACGCCTGATTAAGGAAGATTGTCGTTTCGTGGTGCTTGGTGATCGAGTGACTATCCCAGAGGACATAAATGACTTGATTTCCGACGCTGAAGCTTCGTCGGCTCATGGGACGCGCGCGACACTGGCGATGTGTTTCAACTACGGTGGTCAACAAGAAATCGTCAGGGCGGCTCAGCGCGCACTGGCTGACGGGGTTGCGCCTGATAAGCTGAGCACCGAGACATTTACGAATTATATCGACCACCCAGAGATTCCAGAGTGTGATGTGATTGTGCGAACAAGCGGCGAGCAGCGGCTCAGCAATTTTATGTTGTGGCGCAGTGCCTATAGCGAATTTATATTTCTCGACAAGTATTGGCCAGATATGCGCGCTGAAGATGTTACTGCTATACTGGAAGAATATAATCGCCGCGAACGTCGGCACGGAGGATAATAGTGGAAGTTATTGGGTTTGTCTTGTCGATTCTGGCTGGTCTACTGATCTTGGTTTTTTTGGTGGCAATTCATGAGTTTGGCCATGGTATTGTGGCGCGGCGCAACGGTGTAGTCGTCGAAGAGTTTGGCGTCGGGTTTCCACCACGAGCGTGGGGACGCAAGCTCAAACAAAGTATCTTAGGAAAAAATGTGCTCTACAGCGTCAACTGGTTGCCGATAGGTGGGTTTGTCAAACTGAGAGGCGAGTATGATGCGGCCAGCAAGCCAGGGGACTATGGTGCTGCGACGTTTTGGCAAAAAACGAAGATAATTTTGGCCGGTGTAGCGACAAACTGGATTGCTGCGGCGGTGTTGTTTAGTGTACTGGCCTTGGTAGGTATGCCAAAGCTGATCCCAAACCAGTTTTATGTCGCATCGGATGCACGCGTAGACAAATCTGTTGTGCGAGTAGGCGAAGTTGTTGAGGGGTTACCAGCCGAGAAGGCAGGGCTTCAGGAGGGTGATGTTTTAGAAAGTGTCACGCCGCTCGCTATGATTTGCCCTGCTTCGATAGATGTCGAGTGTGAATTTCCCGTTGCCGACGAAGTGGGGACGATTGTAAGCCTCGCTCAAGACTTTCCGGGTGAAACGTTAGTCGTAACCTATATTAGGGATGGTGAAACTCGAGAAACCAAGCTAGCTAACAGGACAAGCGAGGAAGCAGTCGACGGCAAAGGGTATATGGGCATTTCGCTTGCTCAGGATAAGCCGACTACAATCCAATCAACCTGGTCTGCGCCAGTCGTCGGCGTGGGGGTCACAGGACAATTATCATGGGAAATTCTCAAAGGAATTGGCGGATTACTACAAAATGTCTGGACTGGTATTGTCGGCAATCTCACTGGCGACCGAGTTGCTTCACAAAAACTCGGTGAAGCCGGTGATAGCGTGGCTGGACCAGTCGGTATCGTCGGGCAGATCTTACCGGGAGCAGTCAGTGCAGGAATTGTTCCAGTGCTACTCATCACCGCGATTCTCTCTGTCACGCTGGCTGTTATGAATATTCTCCCGATACCGGCGCTTGATGGTGGCCGATGGTATCTCATGGCGCTATTTAAGGTCATGAACAAGCCGCTCACCAAAGAAATCGAAGAGCGTATCAATGGGTATGGCATGATATTCCTCTTGGGGCTGATTGCACTTATCACGGTTTTGGATGTCGGACGACTCTTCTAGCGCGGCACATGCGGTTCGCGGCCCTCTGAAGCGCGCGTTGTATGCTGCCGTGGTCTCTGCGGGGTATATATTGTGGGCAATAGTTGCGATATTTGTCATCGGCTCGCTGGGTGCATGGCTCGTGCTTCTCGGGCTACGCCAAGTCGGTGTGTCGTTAGATCAGATGGCTGAGCCGGTCGCACAGATGACAGTCGTGAGTCTAGTATATCTTTTGGGTACGGCTGCGCTACTACTTGAGCCGAGATTTGTGCGTAGAATGTCGCTTGAGCGTATAGGCGAGCTGCTCGGTGTGGTCAAAAAATTCCATTTCCGCTATGTAGGTCTTGCGGTCGTTGCGTGGGGCATCTATATGGTCCTGACGGTGATTGTGCAGCTGCTTGCGGCGAGACTATTGCCATGGATTGACTTTACCCAGGAACAGCAACTAGGTTTTGACTCGTTGGGTTCTGGATTTGAGGTGGCAATTGCGTTTGTTGTGATAGTGGTGGCAGTGCCATTGATCGAAGAAATCGTATTTCGTGGCTATCTCTATGGAGGGGTGCGTCGCCACATGCCGTGGTGGCTCGCCGCCGTAGTCGTGAGCATCGTGTTTGGTGCGGTCCACGGACAGTGGAATGTCGCCTTTGATACGTTTGTACTCAGTATGGCGGCGTGCTATCTGCGAGAGCGTACCGGAACGATATGGGCGGGTGTGCTGGTGCATGCATTCAAAAATTCAGTTGCGTTTTATTTCTTGTTTGTTGCGCCGGAATCATTACGTAATTTGCTCATTGCCAGCTAACTGAGGTAGACTAGCAAGTATGAAAATGTCAAACCTATTCACCAAGACGCTTCGCCAAGCACCTGCGGACGAAGTTGCCAAAAATGCCCAATTGTTGATTCGAGCGGGTTATGTATACAAAGAAATGGCTGGCGCATATGCCTACTTGCCGCTTGGGCTACGGGTTGTTGAAAAAATAAAACAAATCGTCCGCGAGGAAATGAATGCGATCGATAGTAACGAATTAATTATGACGAGCCTTCAGCGAAAGGCGGTTTGGGAAAAAACGGGTCGTTGGGATGACAGTGTGGTTGACGTGTGGTTTAAAACTAAGCTACAGGATGACACCGAAGTAGGGCTTGGCTGGAGTCATGAGGAACCGATTGTCGAAATGCTCAAACAGTATATTCACAGCTATAAAGATTTACCAGTAAGCTTATATCAGTTTCAAACCAAGATGAGAAATGAACTTCGAGCCAAAAGCGGTATCATGCGCGGTCGCGAATTCGTCATGAAAGATATGTATAGCTTTCATGCGACAAAGGATGATCTGGATGCGTACTATGATTCCTCTATCGAAGCCTACAAGCGTGTGTACGATAGGCTTGGCATCGGTGAGGACACCTATGTGACATTTGCAAGTGGGGGAGCGTTCACAAAATTCAGCCATGAATTTCAAACCGTTTGTGATGCTGGCGAAGATTTGATTTATCTGCACCGAGAAAAAAATATTGCTATCAATGAAGAGGTTGTTGATGACGCAGTCAAAGAGTTGGGTGTCAATCGAGACGAGTTAGAAAAAGTAAAAACCGCCGAGGTAGGAAATATATTCAACTTCGGCACGCAAAAGACTGATGAAATGGACTTACATTACACCGATGCATCGGGTGACCGTCAATCTTTGTGGATTGGGAGCTATGGTATTGGTGTAACCAGGGTGATGGGTGTCATCGCAGAGAAGTTTGCCGACGACAAAGGACTTGTGTGGGCAGACTCAATTGCACCGTATCGCGTGCATCTCATTTCTATAGGCGACGTAGATGCTCGGGCCCAAGAACTATACGAGGTACTATTGCAGCGCGGTATCGACGTGTTGTGGGACGACCGTGCACTGCGACCGGGCGAGAAGTTTGCCGATGCGGACCTAATGGGTATGCCACATCGTGTCGTAGTGAGTGAAAAGAACGGCGAGAACTACGAATACAAAGGACGCACAGAAAACACGGCAAATATATTGACCCGAGATGAGCTATTTGCTAAGCTATAACCACTGTTTGAGTGAGGGGACTACAACCAGGCAGTTATCACGAGCGGCACGCTACTATAGCGGGCCGTTTATACAGCTCGACATAGGAGCTAGTTCCCAGAAAGAGAATTAAATTGTATGAAAAAAACGTATCACATCACATTAGAAGGCAAAGCTGAGCTTGAAGCCGAATTAGAGGAGCTCAAGGGCCGTCGAGGTCAGATTGCAGAAAAAATTGCAAACGCCCGAGACTATGGAGATCTCTCAGAAAACGCCGAATATGACAGTGCTCGCGAAGAGCAGGGGCTCGTCGAGACTCGAGTATCAGAAATTGAAGATATTTTGCAAAATGCTGAAATAATCAAAGCGACCAAAAGCTCTACGATCAAAGTCGGTAGCACGGTTGTCCTCAAAAATGGCACCAAAGTAACATATCGTATCGTTGGTCCTGTCGAAGCAGACCCGCTCGAGGGCAAAATTAGTAACGAATCTCCAATCGGTTCTGCTCTGATGGGCAAAAAAGTTGGCGACAAAGTCACGATCAAGACCCCAAAGGGCGAAACGACCTACGAAGTCGAAGAAGTTAAGTAAACGTTCCTACTAGTGCAAGCATGCCCTTGGCCGAGATCGCCAAGGGCGTTTTTTTAGCGACGTGAGAATATTTCGCCTATCGATAGACGACGTGAATATTCGAGCGCG
>CAZIEB010000017.1:6791-10051 GCA_964538665.1 uncultured Candidatus Saccharibacteria bacterium | reverse complement strand
TTAGCGACGTGAGAATATTTCGCCTATCGATAGACGACGTGAATATTCGAGCGCGCCATAGCGAAATACTTTGACGGCGATATACATGACGATTACAGCGGTTACTAAAAGGATTCCTATCGAGAGCAGTGCCTCTGAGTAGCTGATGTTACCGATTGCGTTGCGCAACATGAGTGGGATAGGTGCAGTGAAGGGGAATAGACTCAGTACTCGTACGATTGGAGAATCAGGACTCGATATAAAAAGTGTGAACGCATAGAGTGGGCCAAATATCATGACCATGACAAACCCAAAGAAACTATTTGCTTCTTTTGCAGTTGGTACGGCAGCGCCAATCGCAAATAACAGCCCAGTAAACAACAGAAAGCTGGCGCTAAAAATCATAAATCCGATGATAATTCGGCCCCAGTCTACAGGGAGTGTCGAAAGGTCTACGAATGGCAGCTGCAATCTTTCATGGAGCAGAATGTAGCCTAGTACGATGGGGGCCAGTACGACGAGACCCTGGATAAAGGCAAGGATGATGAGAGATAAGATTTTTCCTACTATCAGCGTCCGTGCCTCAATAGTAGTCAATAGCATCTCGATAACGCGGTTTTCTTTTTCTTCGGTACTGCTTGTAAGCATCTGATTCCCAAAAAATGAGATCAGAAGATAAAACAGTATTAAGAATATTCCCGGTAGAATCATTTGCTGGATGGCTTGATATTCATCACCGTCTCGATATGCAGTGAAAGAAATGTCAGTTGCACCAGTGAGCACCGCTTTTAGATTTGGGTCTACTGCATTTGCCGTAGATGCGCTAAGCAGAGTTCTTGCCACTCCCGCATACCGTCCGTCGGTGAAAATATCAATATGTGCACCATATGCTTGGACTGACTCGCGTTGTAAATCTTCTGGATAATAGATATATCCATCCAGCGTACCGTTTTTCACATCAGCGATGTATGTCGATGGGTCTGCATCTGGAGGGGACATTGTACCAGTCATACTCTGAACTATTTGACTGTTGATAAGTCCAGACTTATCAGTTACTACAAATTCAAATTTTTGTTTTTCGATGTCTTTTTCGGCTTCAATTGTGGCTTGATTTGAAAAATAGACGATGCCACCTATTGCCGCGATTAAGAGTGGAAAACCAAGAGCCATGATCCAAAATGTTTTCTTTTTGAGTGTACGAATGACCTCAAATCGAATAACTGTTGAGAGATTATACATTGCTAGCCTCCGTTTCTATACCGCCGTAAATCTGTACAAATATATCATCGAGACTTTTGCCGCCATATTGCTTTTTGACTGAGCTAAGGCTGCCATATGCGGCCGCTTTGCCATCTTTGAGTAATATGATGCGGTCACATAGGCGCTCAACTTCTTCCATCTGGTGGGTGACAAATACTACTGTTGCGCCTTTTTTCTGATGCCTCTCGATTATCTGCATGAGGAGGCGTCGATTGACCGGGTCAAATCCCTTTGTTGGCTCATCGAGTATTAAAATATCAGGATCGTTCATAACCGTGACGCCGAGCTGAACTTTTTGTTGTTGTCCGCCGGACAGTTTATCGATTTGAGTATGTGCTTTTTGTGCAAGATCAACTTTTTGAAGATAGTCCATCGACCAGTCCCGCGCAGATGCACTCGACATGCCTTTGAGTGATCCAAAATATGTCATGACATCGATGACTTTTTCTTTTTTGTATAGCCCTCGTTCTTCGGGTAAGTAACCTAGCTTGATACCGCTTGAAACTGAATAAGCTTTACCGTCAAGATGTAGCGTGCCGGATGTTGCAGGATAAATCCCGAGCAAAGCTCGAATAATCGTTGTCTTACCTGAACCGTTGCTACCTAGGAGCCCAAACGTTTCACCTTGTTTGATACTGAAAGTGAGATCATCTATGACGCGAGTGGAGCCGAATTCCATCACGAAGTGATCGATTGAAATTATGGTATTTGTCATACCTATAGTATACATGCTCGCGTCGTGTGATAGTTTTTGGTACACTAATGCAAATGGCTACCCTAAAAGAGCTCCGAGATGAGAGAGTCCGTAAACTCAATGATTTGAAATCATTGGGCGTCAATCCATACCCGGCCGATAGTGCGCGGACACATGACTGTGCTGCTGTGGTAAGTTCGTTTGATGCGCTAGAAAATACAGAAGTGACGGTGGTTGGGCGAATCATGGGCATCCGCAAATTTGGCAAGCTGGCATTTATCGTCCTGCGTGATATGAGTGGGCACGTGCAGCTTTTTATGAAATCAGATACGGTAGAGGGTCTCGACGCCGCAACGTCGCAGCTGGGCATGGACCAGCTGACATTGCTTGACCCAGGTGATTTTATACAGGCAAGTGGTCCTGTCATCAAAACGCAGACTGGTGAAGTGTCTGTCGACGTACGGAGGCTACGGCTACTTAGTAAATCACTGCGACCGATGCCGACAGCTCAAGATGGTTTTACGAACAAAGAAGAACGCTTCCGCCGGCGCTATGTCGATATGAATGTAAATCTCGATGTGCGAGATCGATTTATTCGCCGTGCAAAGTTTTGGCAGGCGACGCGGACATTCTTGGATGAGCGAGGATTTTATGAAGTTAACATCCCGGTACTCGAACACACAACCGGTGGCGCTGATGCAAATCCGTTCGTGACGCATATGGATGCGCTTGATCAAGATTTTTATCTGCGTATTAGTCATGAGCTGCCGCTCAAGCGACTGATCGGTGCGGGATTTGAAAAAGTATATGACATCGGTCCAAGGTTTAGAAACGAAAATTATTCTGATGAACATTTGCCCGAGCATGTCGCGATGGAGTGGTATTGGGCCTACGCTGACTGGCAAGATGGGATGAAGCTGCAGGAAGAATTATTCCGATATGTGTTGCAAGAAACATTCGGTACGCTGCAATTCAAATTCGGTGAATTTGATGTCGATCTGAGTGGTGAGTGGGAGCAGTGGGATTACGCGGAAACGATAAAAAAGCGTTATGGGATAGACCCGTACGATTGCACGCTCGATGAAGTTAAAGCTGCTTTGAACGAGAACAAACTCGAGGTAGCGCAAACCGAAAACAAAGCTCGCGGTATTGATAAGCTATGGAAGAATATCCGAAAAGATGTGGCCGGTCCGGTCTGGCTGATCAACACGCCGACATTTATCTCGCCACTATCCAAGGCGCATCCTGATCGTCCAGAAATGACGCAGCGAGCACAGGTCGTGATTGCTGGCTCGGAGCTCTGTAATTTGTTTAGTGAGCTTAATGA
>CAZIEB010000017.1:0-6691 GCA_964538665.1 uncultured Candidatus Saccharibacteria bacterium | reverse complement strand
ATGTTGTAGTGCTTCTTGCTATAATAATGCTAATGACTTTTTATACACGTACCGTTGAAGATACGTTGAGCGATCTTGAGACGTCTCAAAAAGGGCTCTCGACACAAGAAGCGACACGAAGGCTGTATCGCGATGGCGAGAACTCGATTCGCGTCAAAGGCGAGCCTCTCTGGAAGATTATCATCGAGCCGTTTGCAAATGTATTTGTTGGGGTGCTACTGGTCGCTGCAGTGCTTAGCATTGTGAACGATCATGCAATCGATGCGATTATCATCGGCGTTATCATCGGCGTGAGTGCGCTTATCTACTACGTACAGCAGTATGCGACCGATCGAGTGCTGCGTGCACTCAAAAAGCACGATGAACAACAGGCCCAGACATATCGTGACGGGCAACTACTGAGTGTTCCGAGTCAATTTTTGGTCGTGGGTGATATTGTGGTGGTCTCCGAAGGCGAAAAAGTACCTGCCGACGGACGACTCATCCATGCCGAAAACGTCCGTACTGACGAAGCTCTGCTGACAGGAGAATCATTACCAGTCAATAAGCACGTGCACACGCTCGAAGGCGAGCACCCAGTCTATGAGCAGCGCAATATGTTGTTTCAGGGCTCATTTCTGGTTGCTGGCAAGGGTATCATGGTCGTGACAACGACTGGTGCAAATACAGAATTTGGAAAGCTTGCCGAGCTCGCAGTACCGTCGCATGCGCAGTCTCCGGTACAGCAAAAAATCAATCAAGCGATTACGGTCATAGTGGCGGGTGTTGCACTAGTGTCGGTCGCGGTGTTTGCGCTGGCAATATATCGTGGTATAGAGACGACCGAAGCACTTCGTTTTGTGATGGCGCTCGCGGTTGCGGCGATTCCCGAAGGCTTGCCGGTCGCAATTACCGTGGTATTGGTGCTCGGGATGCGCCGTCTGGCTGCGTACAAAGCACTAGCTCGGTCCATGAAGGCAATTGAGTCTATCGGTGTCATCACGACTATCGCGAGCGACAAGACAGGTACATTGACACAAAATAAACTCCGCGTCCAAGAAGTATGGCAACCGGGACGACAATCAGATATCCAGCAATGGTCTCAACTCGTCGTGCAGATGAGAGATGGGGTGTCGTCCGATCCGCTCGACACCGCGCTGCACGAGTACACTGCGCATCAGTCACATATTGAGGGGCGTACACTACATTCGGCAATTCCGTTTGACCAGGCCGCTGCAATGAGCGCGAATGTCTGGCAAGTCGGGGGGAGATATGAAGTCGCCATCAAAGGGGCGCCAGAGAAACTGATCTCACATGCCTACAAAAAAACTAGTGATACCTACAAACAAGCCGAACATGCGCTTCATAGTTTTGCTGCGCTAGGGTATCGAGTAATTGCAGTTGGCAAAATTGTTCATTTGCACACGCCACCAACATCTTTTGAAGATATCAAGCTTGGGGATATTCATTTCATCGGGCTGCTGGCGGTGGCCGATGAACTGCGACCGGAAGCCGCCCAATCGATTGCAAAGGCGCGTGCCGCAGGTATCACGGTGCGTATGATTACGGGAGATCATGCCGAAACTGCCTATGCGATCGGTAAAAAAATTGGCCTCTGCGAACATCGCGAGCAAGTACTGGATTGTCGTGCAATCGATACTATGTCTGATCTGGAGCTCAAAGAGCGAGTTGCTGATACAAAGGTCTTTGCGCGGGTTGTTCCTGAAGCGAAACATCGGATACTTAGCATACTAAAAATTGCGGATATCACAGCGATGACTGGCGATGGAGTCAATGACGTGCCGGCACTCACAAATGCGCATGTCGGTATCGCGATGGGTTCTGGCTCGCAGATCGCCAAAGACGCCGGAGATATTGTGCTGCTTGATGATAATTTTTCGACTATCGTCCGTGCCGTCGAGGGTGGTCGTACAATTATCGATAATATTCGACGGCTGCTTTCCTACGTACTCACCACAAGCCTTGGCGGTGTCATGACAATGATTGGTGCGCTGGTGCTCAACTTGCCGCTGCCTGTGGTTGCCGTGCAAATATTGTGGATCAATCTAGTGACCGATACGCTATTTGCGATCCCTCTTGGACTGGAAAAAGCGGAGGAAAATGTCATGCAGCGACCGCCGAGAGGGGTCCACCAACCGCTCCTGGATAGGCACCTGATAGAACGCATGATATTAATCGGGCTTATCATGGCAGTGAGTGTGCTAGTGCTGTTTTGGTGGTTCCTCCAGTGGCATAGTGTCGAGTACGCCAGAACGATAGCCTTTGCCACCTTAGTGGTAATGCAATGGGCTAACGCGTTTAATTCTCGCAGTGAGTTTGTCTCACTCTTGAGGCGTGTCCGAGTCAAAAACACGCCGTTTTATATCGGCTTTTTGATGGCGGCTGTGTTGCAGACTCTGGCATTGTTTGGGCCGCTGGCTGGATTCTTGTACGCTGTCCCTGTGACCCTCTATGACGTCACCGTGTCGTGTCTGGTCGGCTTTGCCGTCATAATTGTGAGCGGCGAGATACACAAGCTCTATACACGAAAACGTCTCCACAGGGCGTAGTAGCCAAGTGCGCCTGACTAGCGTATGATTGCAGTATAAGGAGGCGGTATGGGACAAGCATATGAATTTGACGGTGTGTTGTATGAAACTGAAGGCGAGTTTTTGGATGCATTGGCACATGCGTACAAACAAGGCGATAGCAATTACGTCGTGGATACACTCGAAAAATATGGCTTTACGATAGCCGATATCGGTGTTCGCCCAGAGGGCGCCTGAAGTACTCAAGACACTTTGTATTAGACTGATGCTGGGACGAGCTTGACTGTGATATCGGTACCGGAGTCTTTTTTGGAAGTAGCCGTGATATCGCCACCGATATATTCAGTAATGATTTTATCGAGGAATAGGCTAAAACCGAGCCCCTCGTAGTTGAACCGTAGTGCTGAATCGGCGCGAGAGAATGGTTTGAAGAGCTGAGAGAGCTTGTCTTGTGGGATACCGATACCGCTATCTTTGATATTGACTGTGATGTGTTTGCTCGTACCGTTTGCGGCGACCGTGACGGTGCCGCCATCAGTATTAAACTTAATGGCGTTGTCGATGACGGTTTTGAGCACAAAGGTAAGTAGCTCTGGATTTTGAGTTACGTGCAATGAATCACTAATCTCATTGTTGATAGTGATATTGTGCGAATCTGCGAGGGCAGAGTAGTCGCGGATGACGTTATCGGCAAGTTCGCGTAGATGTATTTTGGTGGACGCAGATGGAGCGTTGGCCTGGAGCGTGCCGAGGAGTAAGAACTTTTCGAGGATATTGTTGAATCGATTGTAGCCATCATCAAAGAATTTGGCGGAAGGAGCGTCCTTGAGTAAGTTTCGATGGGCATAAATTTCCTCGAGCCCTTGCTGGAGGACATTTGTTGATTGCTTTATAAATTGGTTGCGTGCCAAATCAACCGAGTATTCATGATCCATCAACACTTGTTGGCGTGTGCGGTGATATTTGGTGATATATCGGTTTCGAAGTGCCGTGTAGAACAGTATACTGACGGCCGTGATAACCACAATCTGGAATAGTAGATTTGCAGTCCCCAGCTCAACGTCGGCTACAACTCCGAGCAGGAAGTTTGCGGTGAGCGTCAGAAGTAGGCTTCCAAGTAATGCGCCCCAGAAAAAACCAGATGCGAAGACGCTTTTTCGACGAATATCGGAGTCACGTGGTGCGGATATGTTTTTGAGTGCTTCGTTGTTTTCGATATCGGCAATTATTTCTCGTATTCTCTCATCCATCCTTTCTATCGGTGTGCGAAGCGGGGCTAAGTCGGCATTAGGGAGTTCTTTGAGGGCGGCGATGGTATCAAGGCCATTACGCATGAGAGTCAGCGGTGTACGAAGGTAATGTGAGGCAAGTGCAATAAAATTATCTTTTTGTTCGGCGATGTTGCGCTCGCGTTTGAGCAAACCGATAAGATATTTGGTTGCTGCGACTTCTCGAATTGCTTGGGCAACCATGAGGACGGAGCCAACCGCAAGGAGGGCATAAATATAATACGGCACCGTGCGAGCGACTGTTGGGGAGACAGATTTTGCAAACTCTTTGACCGGCTCGGGCACGGCATTTACGAGCGGTTCGACAATTGGTGTCAATACTTCAGGCACGTTCTTGTATCGGGTACCGCCTACGCCAGTGATGATCGGCGCTTCGTCTTCTTCGTCCGGCTGCTCAGATGGCGGCGTCGGCGTAAAACATACACTGTCGATTTTGATCATACCAGTAGGGACCGCCGACTGTGGGCCATCGATGTTTGGGCATTCATCTATTGGTGGTGCGATACAATTGCCGTTTTCATCTACGATTAAGCTCGAGGGTACTGTTGCCTGGACGCCGAATAAGTTTGGGCAGACATCGATAGGCGGTGTGGGTTGGGGCAGACAGTTTCCTGAGCTGTCTTGGTAGAATCCAGGCGGGATGGTCGGCTGTATACCAGGTATGTTGGCACAGACATCCACTACAGGGGGTGGAGGAGTGACACAATCGCCACTACCGTTTATCACCATACCGCTTGGCACGGTTGCTTGGACTCCAGGGATGTTCGGGCATACATCAATTACAGGTGAGCTGACGGATACAGTGATGGTCGTCGATTGGGCAAAGGTAAGAGGTGCCGATACCGCTGCTGCAGTGAATGCGGCGACTATAAGTAAGGATAGACGGCTGATTTTTTGTTTCATGTTGGGTCTCTCGTATAACCGTTAGCACAACTATAGCAGGTAATCCACATTGCTACAAGACTGTTACCGAGAGGGTTATACAGCTATACTAGAGGCATGATACAAGTGCAAGGTGTCCACAAGGTGTACGGCAAAAAGAGCCAAGAATTTGTTGCATTGTCCGACGTGTCATTTGAAATTCCAGATGGGGCGAGTGTGGCGATAGTCGGCAAGTCAGGATCTGGCAAAAGTACACTGATGCATATTATGAGTGGCCTCGACCACCCGTCAAAAGGTGCGGTGATTGTGGATGGCGATGATATTTCGAGTCTGAAGCAAAAAGCCCTCGATACTTTCCGGGCTGAAAAAATAGGTTTTATATTCCAGTCGTTTTTTGTGCAGGCAAATGAAAGTTGCTATAACAACGTATCACTGCCACTCGAAATCACTCATGTCAGCGGCGAATCACGCAAAAAGCGCGTTTTGGCCGCACTCAAACAGGTTGGACTTGTTGACAAGGTCCAGGAAAAGGCCAAAAACCTTTCTGGTGGCCAAAAGCAGCGTCTGGCTATCGCTCGAGCAATTGTCAATAAACCAAGCATTATATTTGCCGATGAACCAACTGGGAACCTCGACAGCACCACTGGTGAAAAGATCGAAGATTTATTGTTTTCATTTAACCAAAGAATGGGTAGTACGCTCGTGATTGTGACGCACGATGCCGAGCTGGCTGCAAAATGCGATATACAGGTAGAGATGAAAGACGGTAAAGTGACCAGGGTCGTGCATGCGAAACCACCGCTGCAGCCGAGAGCAAAAGGGAAAGTTATATGAAAATAATTGATAGTACGAAGAGAGCCGGGCGGAGCCTGCGTAGCGCAAAAGGCCGCACGATTTTAACGAGTTTGGCGATCGCAGTTGGTGCATTTACGCTGACAGCGGCGCTTGCTGCTGGTACGGGTGCTCGACAGTATGCAGACAAGCTCATCACCAGCAACGTCGATCCGCAGTCTGTCTTTGTGGCTAAAGATGAAACACTATTTGGTGGCGGTGCACCCGGTGCTGGTGGACTGAAAGAATATAGCGAAAATGCAACGCAGTTTGGTGGGGCAACGTTCAAGGCGCTTGATCAAAATGACATTGAGACTCTCGAAAAGATCAGCGGTGTTGAAAAAGTTGTTCCGACTTACTTGGTCACTGCACAGTACGTTGTATTTGAAGGCAGCGAAACCCGCTACACAACAGACATCACGGCATATGACCCGAGCGTTCGAGCGGATACAGCCGCAGGAAGCCTGCCTGAACTAGGAACGCAGATTGGCGAGCGGGATGTCGTAATTCCAGAGTCTTTTGCGGAAACACTTGGGAGAAAACCGAGCGAGATGATAGGCAAAACAGTGACTGTCAGAGTCCAGCGGGCAATTGTTCCGCCAAGTGACCAAGAGATCCAGGCTGCATTTCTGTCAGGGGGTGCTACCGCGGTAGAAAAGCTCGTGTCTGCAGAGTCTCGTGACGAAGTATTTACTATCAGTGCTGTTAGCGCAAAATCCAGCACAACTTTTTCCGCAAGCGCGGCGTTATTTATATCTGACTTTGCTGCACAAGAATTGTCGAATTATATTACTGAAGGTACTGATCAGTATCAAAAATACATTACTGCAACAGTCGTGGTGAAAGAAGGTGTTGAACCAACTGAAGTTAAAAAAGCAGCCGAAGATGCAGGAATTGTTGCGCGAACTGCTCAAGATCTTCAGGATCTGCTGTTTACTATCGTCAACACTATCCAGGGCATCGTAGTGGTATTTGGGGTGCTAGCTCTGGTCGCAAGCATATTTGGCATTATAAATACACAGTATATTTCTGTGCTCGAGCGAACGCGCGAGATTGGTCTTATGAAGGCACTCGGTATGCGAGGGCGACATGTCAGTCGATTGTTCCAGTATGAAGCAGCATGGATCGGCGCGCTTGGCGGTACGGTCGGGGCGCTGCTGG
>CAZIEB010000016.1:3127-18607 GCA_964538665.1 uncultured Candidatus Saccharibacteria bacterium | reverse complement strand
GGGGGCTATCTAGAGGCGTCACAGGACATTGCAAGTCTCTGGCTAAGTGATGAAGTCATCGTGACGCAGCGTACCGGAGGTGTGGTTATAGACACGCTCAAGAGCCGAGGCGAGCCGTTGCTGCGCGGCATCCCGACAGTTGTACTCGTCAATGGTGGTTCAGCCAGTGCGAGTGAGATTGTGGCCGGTGCGCTCGCAGACAATAAGGCTGCGACAGTGCTCGGCGAGCAAACATTTGGCAAAGGTAGCGTCCAAGATGTCCGCACATTGCGGGGTGGTGCCAGCCTCAAGGTAACGATTGCAAGCTGGTACACACCGGCCGGCAACAACATATCTGAAGAGGGAATTACCCCTGATACAGTTGTTGAATTGACCGAAGAAGATTTTGCCCAAAACCGAGATCCGCAAAAAGATAAAGCACTTGAGCTATTGAAACAGTGATAGCATAGTTGCTATAGTGGTATTATGCAAAAGAAAATACTCTTGGTAGAAGACGATGGTGCATTGGCCAGCGTCTACCAGTCGCGGCTCGAGCTCGAAGGTTTTACGGTAGAACATGTTGAAAACGGTGAACTTGCCCTGTCAAAAGCGATCGAGTTTAAGCCCGACCTTATCGTACTAGATGCCATGATGCCAAAGATCAATGGGTTTGACGTGCTTGATATCCTTCGTAACACACCCGAGACCATGAACGTACGCGTCATTATGCTGACAGCGCTCTCGCAGCCAAAAGACAAAGAACGCGCTGCAAAACTTGGTGCCGATGATTATTTGGTCAAGTCACAAGTCGTGATAAGCGACGTGGTTGACCGTATCAAGCATCATTTAGGTATGTAATATCTAGTTAGATTCAACAAAAGACCTCGCGCGGCGAGGTCTTTTTGGTGTTTTGGGGTCAAAATTTACTCGACGACGACTTGCGTGCGAGGAGCAGTTTTGCCTGTAAATCGTCGAACTTTGACTTTTTTGAAGGTAACTGTACCTTCTTTGGCGGCGTGTATCGTAAAGTTTCGGCTCATGTAGGTGCCGTCACCGGCGATTTTGGTAGAGCCTACTTGACGGACGAGGACTTCTCCAGCTGAGACTTTTTGGCCACCAAAACGCTTGACGCCAAGGCGCTGACCGGGGTTGTTGTGGACGTTTTTACTTGTACCACCAGCTTTTACGTGTGACATAGTACCTCAAACTTATATTTTAGACTCGGATAATTGTAGCAAAAAACGACACTTTTGGCAATACCGTTCTTGGCGGCTGCCGGAGTGACTATATTGTAATGAGCACAAGCAGTTCGCGGTGGGTGATTTGGTCTTCGCGGCTGTAGATGAGCTGTGTAGTATCGACGTGTTTGAACTGCACGCGGTCGTAGCCGAGTGAGGTGAACTCTTCGAGCACGGGGAGGTGGTGGTAAGTCTCATCGACGAACCACGCTGGGGCGGCGATGCAGAGACGCGTGCCAGGCTGCAGTTGTTTGTGGATGTTTTTGAGGAAGTCACGCATGATACTGTTGCATTCATGGATAATTTCGGAAAGTCTTTCAGGGCTGGGGTGTTGACCGCCGAGTGGTTGCCCAAGGAAGCCCTCGCAGGCCACAGCGGAGATGGGTTGGCGCCATATATGATCAGTGGCATCGGCGATTTCGAGTTGTCGCTCGACGTGGAGGCCGAACGTCTCGAGTGCCCAGTTGAGATTGTCGCGGCTAAACCGTACCATTTTTTCACTGACATCAGTCCCGTAGACACTGTAGCCCATGAGCGCTGCTTCCTGGAGGATGACACCTGTGCCGCAGAAGGGGTCGAGGACTATTTGAGAGGCGTTTGTATGGGCGCTTGCAGTCAATACTCCTGAGCCTACTTCCGCACTATCTTTCGCAGTCGGCACAGAAGTAGTGCTCTGAGATATACCCAATGATGCACCTACTTCACTATGAGAAGTTCCGGTTGCCAAGTTGATAATTGTCTGCGCAAGTTTTGGCGGAAGCATGCCGACGAACGGATCGCGTTTTGGTCGACCTCGGTCACGGAGAGTATACGAGTCGATATCTTGGACGTGGGTGACATGGCCGATGTAGGTCTTTTTGTTGTGGGCTACAAATACAAGTTCCAGCCCTACGCCAGAAGTGAGGGCGTTGTGAAAGGTTTGGGCGCTACTGAGGGCTGGTTCGGTGTTGGGAACAGCTCGTACCGATCGTCCGATTCGTTTGATAGCTTTTTTGAGCGAGAGGACATTGGCGTTTTGTTTGTGGAGTGGCATCGAGACGCCATATAGGCTGACGCCGAGTTTGATTTTGCCTTCGGGAAATGACTCGACATAGACCGGAAGGGCTTTGCGGCAATAGTCAAAGGCTTTTTGCGGGTTTGTGGTGTCGACTGTGGCGATATGTGTGGCGAGTTTGACAGTGCCACCGAGACGAGAAAAATCAACAGGCGCATCGACTAGCACGTGATCGCCGAGTCGCTGTAGCGCGCGAGTCCCGTACAGTGCTTCGAGCTCGGCGATACTGATCTCTGGTAGCCTGCCTGTGATTGCAATAACTGACATATCCACCAGTATACCGCAGTAGGATATAATAGGTGTATATGGCGAGGGTCTCCATCAAAACATGGGTAAGTATCGTAACATTCATACTTGTTGCGGTAATTGTCTATGCATCACGGCATGAGTTGGTGCGTGCATGGGAACTACTCGGTCAGGTCAACTTGTTTATACTGGCGCTCCTCATTCCGATACAATTCCTTAGCTATTATGCTGCCGGGGCGATGGTGTTTAGCTATCTTCGAGAGAAGTATGAGATACAGGTCCAGAGTGTTGAAGCTGCTAGGATTGCGCTAGAGCTCAATTTTGTGAACCATATCTTGCCAAGTGCGGGCGTGTCAGGTGCTTCATATATGGCGTGGCGATTGTCGCGGCTGGGTATCAGTCCGGGGCGGGCGACGCTGGCACAAGCCGTGCGGTTTGCGGCGGTGTTTGCTGCGTTTTTGGTGTTTTTGCTGTTTGCGGTGTTGTTTATTACTTTTGACACCGGACTTGAGCGAACATTGATCTTGCTTTCGAGTGGACTTGCGTCGTCTATCATATTTGGCACGATGTTCGTTATCTATATCATCAAAAGCCCGACCCGTATGCAGCGAGCGGCGTGGGCGGTTACCCGATGGACAAACAAAACAGTCCACACGATGACCATGGGCAGACGAAGACAGGTGCTGAAGCTCGATACTGTCGTGAGATACTTTACTGATTTTCATGATGACTACCGGGAGCTGGCGAAAGATCTCAGAGTGCTCAAAAAGCCATTTTTGTGGGGGTTATTGTTTATCGCATGTGAAGTCGGTATGTTTTGGGTGACATTCCTCGCACTCGGCACAGTTGTAAATCCTGCGCCGCTACTGGTGGGGTATGGTCTGGCCGGATTAGCGGGTGCGTTTTTCTTTACGCCAGGTGGCGTCGGTGGCTACGAAGCAATCATGGTTGGGTTTCTTGCGACGACTGGCATCGATCGCGGGGCTGTGATTGCGGCGGTACTATTGGCGCGAGTCATACTGATATTGATGACAATTGTGACCGGATATTATTTCTACCAAAAGGCAATCAATTCCAATGGATACAACTCCCCTCAGCGTTAGCGATGCGCTTGCGCTCATAAACCAAACGCTCGAGTACGCGTACCCGACGCTAGTTGTGGAGGGCGAAATCTCTGGTTACAAAGTCAATCAGTCAAAATACGTATTTTTTGATATCAAAGACGCCCAGGCGACGATGGGGTGTTTTATGATGGTGTTCCAGCAGCGAGTGCCACTCGAAGATGGTATGAAGGTGCGGATTGTGGCGCAGCCGAAACTTACCCAGTGGGGCAAATTTAGTCTGACGGTACGTGAGGTACATCCTATCGGTGAAGGGAGTCTCAAACGATCACTGCAACTACTGGTGGCAAAACTTGAGAAAGAGGGGTTGTTTGATCCGGCGCGCAAGCGATTGGTGCCGCAGTTTCCGCAGCGCATTGGCGTCATATCGAGTACTGCAGCGGCGGGGTATGCGGACTTCATCAAAATACTCAATCAGCGTTGGGGTGGGGTGGACGTCATTGTTGCACATACGGTGGTGCAGGGCGCGCAGGCACCAGTGCAGATTGAACGTGCGCTGCGTCATCTCAATGGGCTCGCCGAAGTGCCAGATGTCATTGTTATTATCCGCGGCGGAGGAAGTTTGGATGATTTGAGCGCATTTAATGACGAGCCGCTCGCGAGGGCGATTGCCGCGAGTCGGGTACCGGTGGTAACAGGTATTGGCCACGAGACAGACACGAGTATTGCCGATATGGTCGCGGATGTGCGCGCGGCGACACCGACAAATGCTGCCATGCTCGTCGTCCCAGACCGGCAGGATATCTTACGGCGTATCACTGTATCGATGCGACATATGGGGCAGCGGGTTGTCGAACAAACACGCGCACGGAGAGTAGCAAGTGAGGCGCTCGTACACAGGATGTTGACTGAGATGATCGATCATTTCGAACAAGTTCGTCGACATATCGAATACCGCCGAGCAGTCTTGGTACAGCTCGATCCAAAAGCCGCGCTGAGACGCGGGTATAGTGTGCTATATAATAAGGATGGTGAAGTGATAGCTACAGCCAAAGTTGGCGATACTGTCACAATCGAAACACATACCGCAACCTTAACTGCAGGAGTACAGCATGTCACAAAAAAATAATCATTCGCTTGCCCAGGAAATCGCACAACTCGATGAATTGGCATCGTGGTTTGAACAAGATGACTTTGATCTAGAGGAAGCACTCGTCAAGTTTGAAGAGGCGACAAAAGTTGCGGATTCGATAGATGAAAAATTGACGAAAATCGAAAACAAGATTACCGTGCTCAAAGCGCGTTTTGACGAAGAATAATGACGTTTTTTGTTGCTATCATCGCGGGTGTGGCGGCGTTGTTTGCTCTTACTGTAGTTCGCGGGGCTCCCTATGTGCCGTCACATCGTTCGCAGGTACGACGAGCGTTTGGTGAGCTTTATCCGCTCTCTAACAAAGATTGTGTCGTCGATCTTGGGTCGGGGGATGGAGTAGTGCTCGGCATTATTGCCAGCCGTGGTGCAAAGGCGATTGGCTACGAGATAAATCCCGTACTGTGGTTGATGACAAGATTTCGATTTCGTCACAATCGCTATGTGAGCGTGCGACTTCGTGATTATAGACTGCTCGAAACGCTCCCGAGTGAGGTCACTGTCGTGTATGCCTTTTCAACAAGCCACAACATCGATATCATTGACCGCAAACTGCGCCAGTGGAGCGGGGCAAGGCCACTCGTCTTTATAAGCTATGGGTTTCAGGTATCGGGACGTGAACCCGATGAGACGGTCGGAGCCATGTACTTGTATCGATACGAGTCCGGCGAGTAGCCATAAGCTTTACAACAGGGCGTTTCATCTAGTATAGTGATGGTATTATGCATAAAAACACACAATCAGGCGAAGTAAATCCGCTTCTTATTTCAAATATTATTACTGCACTCATCGCAGTTATTTTGGCTGGTACGACTATTTGGGCGTATGGCAATTTTGTCGATCAGCGCGACAATGTACAGTCGAAGATTGACGAGGCAGTCAAAGTTGCCGTCGAAGACCAACGTAAAGCCGATGACGAACGGTTTCGAGAGCAAGAAAAACTGCCGACTCGAGAATTTGTCGGGCCTGAAGCGCTCGGAAGGGTCACTTTTCAGTATCCTAAGACATGGAGCGTATTCAACGCAAAGATTACCGGCGGGTTAGAATCATTTCTCAACCCCGACTTAGTGCCGCCTATCTCTGATCAGCAGCCATTTGCGGTACGTGTCATCGTACAAGACCAAGCATACGAAGCGGTTGTGAAGACGTACGAAGGGCTCGTCAAAAAAGGCGACCTCAAGAGTACACCGTACACTATCAACGGCTTCAGTGGCATTCGACTCGACGGACGGTTCAGCAAAGACCGAGAAGGCTCTGTGGTACTATTCCAAATCAGGGACAAAACGCTGACAATGGCGACTGATTCGAGCAAGTTCAAGACTGATTTTGACAATATCGTCATGAAATCATTTGCTTTCAATCCATAGACACTATATTTTTGCTACACTAAGTACATGGGGAGTTTGCAGTCAACGGGTGGGGCTGATGCCGGTATCTGGAGTGATATGCCGACATTGCTGGCTGCTGCTCACGAACTAAAAAGTCCCCTGGTGCTGATACGCCAATTATCATTTCAGCTTGCCGATACGGATACGACGACGGCCGAGCGTATACGGGTGAGTGCAGAGAGAAGCCTACATCTCGTAGAGGGCCTTACTCGAGTCGCGCGCCTCGATGATGCGTTGTTTGAGTGTGAGCCAATCTATATTCCATCGCTCTATGACGAGGTTGCACATGAACTCACGCCACTGGCGCGAGCTATGGGTCAGCGCATCGAAGTACGTGTGCCGAGCAGTGCTCCGACTGCGGTGGGCAACAGAACTTTACTGCGGTCGGTCCTTTTGGGGTTGGCAGACAACGCATTGGCGCACAACGATCACGAAAATCCAATTCGTCTGACGAGCCATCGGGCGCACGACAGGGTATGGGTCAGTGTACGGGATTTTGGCCCATCGACTGATCATATGCGAGCTATTCGCAAATCAATCGGCAGAACACCGCTGCCCATGAGCGCGCGGCCGCGAAGTAGTGGGCTTGGCCTCATGATTGCCGAACAGTTTGCGCGGCACATGGACGCATCTTTGCATATTCGTCGCCATCATTCAGCTGGATTGACGTGTTCGCTCTCGTTGCCGGCATCGCAACAACTCAATTTATTTTCGGTATGATACGTATTCTACTCATCGAAGACGATCGCTGGCTTGCAGACAGCTATTCGGAAACGCTGTCAGAATACGAAGTAGATACCGCGATAGACGCTGAGCATGCGGTGGCGCTCATAGACGCCAATGAATATGACGTTATCATTGCGGATGTCATGCTGGAGCGCAACCTTGTATTTGATCTCTTGCACGAGCTGCAATCGTACGATGATACCGCGGCACTGCCGATCATTCTCTGTACGAGCTTGGCGGATAGGCTCTCGCTTGATGACGTCAAAGAATATGGCGTGGTCGAAATACTTAACAAAGCATATGTGACACCGAAATTACTCAAAGAAACGGTCGAAAATGTTGCACAGTAGCAGTCGTCGACGAGCGATTGTGTTGAGTCGAGTAAATTACGGAGAAGCAGACCGCATATTGCAGCTTTTGACCCCTGAGGGCAAGATTGGGGTGATTGCGAAGTCGGTACGACGTGAGAAGAGCAAACTCGCAGGTGGAATAGAACTTTTGGCGGTATGCGACGTGACATTGCACCAGGGAAAAGGTGAATTGGCAATTCTTACATCAGCCCGCCTCGAGACATACTTTGGTCATATCTTGGAGAACTACGACAGATTGCAGTTCGCATATTATGTTCTCAAAGACGTCAGTAAGACTGTAGATATAGTCAATGAGCCAGAATTTTTTGACCTGACAGAACATGCCTTTGCCAGCCTTAATAATCTCCGTATTCCCCTAGCAGTCACAGAAATCTGGTACCGAATGCAGATGGCTATATTGCTAGGGGTTGGTATCAACCTCTCAACTGATGAAAAAGGCATGAAACTTGTCGAAGACACAACGTATCGCTATGACATCGACGCAAATGCATTTGTCTACGACCCAGCGGGATCATATACCAGTGATCACATCAAGTTATTGAGAGTCGTAAGTGCTCAAAACCCCGCAGTGATAGTGCAGGTAAATGGTTATGAGGCGTTGCTCGACACGGTTGTTCATATCGGAAGCATCGCACACGAGTAATCTGATATACTTAGTGCAATATGAGCGACGTCAAACTTGAAGATATTGTGAGCCTTGCGAAGCGGCGAGGGTTTATTTACCAAGGGTCTGAAATTTACGGTGGTTTGAGTGGCACGTGGGATTATGGCCCGCTTGGTGTGCAGCTTAAGCGCAATATTATGAATCTATGGTGGAGGATGTTTGTCGACGAGCGTGATGAAATGTACGGCGTCGATGCGGCAATTCTTATGAACCAAAAAGTGTGGCAGGCGAGCGGGCATGTCGATACATTTACCGACCCGCTGGTGGAGTGCGCCAATTGTAAAGGCCGCTTTCGAGCCGACAAACTCGATGACCCAAACAAATGTCCGACGTGTGGCAAGACTAGCACGTTTGGCGAGGCCAAGCAGTTCAACATGATGTTTAAGACAAATGTTGGGCCGGTTGACGATGAGTCGTCCGTGAGCTATCTACGGCCAGAGACCGCGCAGGGAATATTTACAAATTATAAAAATGTCATCGATAGCTTTTATCCTGATCTGCCATTTGGTATTGCACAGCAGGGCAAGGCGTTTCGCAATGAAATATCTCCGCGTGATTTTGTGTTTCGCTCGCGCGAGTTTGAGCAGATGGAGATCGAATATTTCGTACATCCAGAGAAGTGGGAAGAAGCGTTTGAGCACTGGGCCACGCAATGCAAAAAGTGGTTTGAAGCGCTGGGTCTACCTGCAGAAAAAGTACATGAGCTTGAAGTGCCAGAGAGCGACCGTGCTCATTATAGCAAGCGAACGATCGATTTTGAATTTGATTATCCGATAGGTCGTGAAGAGTTGATGGGACTGGCGTATCGGACAGACTTTGATTTGGGCAATATCCAAAGAGTATCCGGCAAGAGTATGGAGTATACGGTCAAGGGTACGAACGATCGGTTTATTCCGCATGTTATTGAGCCTTCATTTGGTGTCGAACGGGCACTCATGGCGGTGCTGGTCAGTGCCTACCGTGAAGATGAGCAAAATGGTGAAAAGCGTGTGTATCTGGCACTTCCTGAACACCTCGCGCCAGTAAAATTCGCAGTGTCGCCGCTTCTCAAAAACAAGTCAGAGCTCGTCGAAAAAGCTCGTGAAGTATTCGAGGCACTCAAGAAAAAACAAGCCAATATGCCCGGGCTACACAGCCTCGGCGGCGTAGTCTGGGATGATAATGGGAATATCGGTAAGCGCTACCGCCGTCAAGATGAGATTGGCACGCCAAAATGTATCGTAATCGATTTTCAAACACTTGAAGACAATACAGTGACAGTTCGCGACCGTGATACGACAGAGCAGACGCGAATCGACATCGCAGACCTCTCGCAATATTGATACCCAATCTGTAAGGTTATAAGGTGATATAAGTGCAAGGTAGTTAGTTTTACCTTGCGTTCTTGAACAATCGATCGAGTGAGGAGCTCGCTATGTTGATGATCCCTGTAGCGGAGGATCGCTATATCGTCACTGTCTACTACAACAAAAAGCGCAGAGACAGCGATGATGACCCATATGACATCATTGTTGCGGTACGGGGACGGGATGCTGATGGGCACCACTACCGTCTCAAGCTCGAGGCATCGTGCAGCGAGACCGACGCGCTGATCGCTCGGGGTATCAAGACCTTAATGACAGCTTCAGGCTTGATGCAAGAAGAGTTCACGGCTGAAGTCAGCGTCACGAGTAATGACTCCTATACGGCAGCCAATTCTCCGATGCAGGCACTTGAGATGCGCATCAGGAATCTTCTGCACGAGCTCAACAACCCGGCATCTGTCTGAACCGCGGGCCTAGAATTGGCTTCACAGCGGGGGGGCGATAATTTCAATCCCCGCAGGCGCCTTGAGATTCTCTCGATCTGATTGTTCTACTACTTACATGACTGTATAGTTATGCTGATGAGTCCAAAAGGACGAAAAGTAGCATTTCCTAACTTTGTCTCGGGCAGAGTCCTCCTCTGTTGCGTGGTATAATAGAGACAGAAAGTGAGGAGGCAAAATGTGAAAGCAGTCTGGAATGGTGCGATACTTGCGGAGTCTGACAAACAACAGCTACGACGTATAGAGAGCAACTGGTATTTTCCTCCGGAGAGCGTGAAACAAGAATATTTCACGCCAAGCGAGACTCATACCACATGTCCGTGGAAGGGTGAAGCGAGTTATTATACTATCGTTGTCGACGGGCAGTCCAATGAAGATGCCGCTTGGTATTATCCTCAGCCAAAAGAAGATGCTACCGAACGGGTGGGGGATTTTACGAACTACGTCGCGTTTTGGCGCGGTGTCGAGGTACAGGAATAATTAACATACAGAAAGGCTGATATGGCACAGATAGTTATCACAGAATTTGATAAAGAACGCATACTGCAACTGCTTACAAAGAAAAAGCCGCATGATGAATACGACAAGGCACTGAGTGCCGAGCTCGACAAGGCAAAAGTCGTCGAACAGGCTGACATTCCAGCTGATTGCATCACCATGAATTCTCAAATCAAGCTTGAGGATAGTGACGGCAAAGAGCGCGTATATTGGCTGGTATTTCCTGAAGACGCTGACGTGCTGGAAAACAAGATTTCGATTTTGTCGCCAGTTGGATGCGCGCTCCTTGGCTATGGTACCGGTGATACCGTCACGGTCCCTACGCCGCAGGGCAGCAAAGAACTTACCGTCAAAGCGGTATTGTCGCAGCCAGAGCGCGAAGGAAATTATTCGCTATAAGGTAAAGGGAGGAGACATATGGGATTTTGGCAAGGTATGGTACGGATGGTCAAGGGCGAGCCGGTCTTTCAGCCCTCAGAAAAGAACCAAAAATACAGCAAACAGACCACACAAACAGATCCATATGTGCAGCAAGGACACAAAATAATTCCAGAAGTTCACTGCGAGCAAATCGAGTGGCACGAAGACGGTGATGATCATCGTGAAGTTTGGGCGACTATAGCCAACCGCGGTCAAGTCGATGTGATGATCGACAAAATTGCATTCCTGGGCAGTACTATAGAGCTCAACCATCACTTGCAGCCCGGGCAGGAAAGAGAGTTCAACATATACAAAGGCGACAAACTTGATAACCGCTCATATACCAAGGCGGAATTATATTTCCGATTGCCTAACGGTGATTACTTTTGTGCCGATCATCAAATACTGTACCAGGTCAAGGGTGACGGTGAGAGCGAAGTCAAAGAGCTTCGTCTGATACGTCCAATTCGAGACGTCTGATGAAACGACGCATCACGGTGCAGGATGATTTGCAGCACTATACCTACGAATGCACACAACCGATAGGTCAAAATTATGATAATGAGTTTGCTCCCGATCTGACGCCGCAGCAAATGCTCGAGCTCGGTGTGTTCGGTGGGCATTATTTTGAGGGTCGCCACGAGGAATTTCCGCTAGAATGGTTTACTCAAGCACGGCTTAGTGAGGTCCATGATCCGATGATGAATTTTTTTGAGGTTGATGCGAGTCAGTCACGCGAAGAATGGCAGCGTAAAGGATGGATACATCATGATGATCCGCGTGGGTGGTTTCAGTGGTACTGCCGCTACTACTACGGCAGGAGGGTGCCGATAGAAGACAAGCGACAAATTGGCCGCTGGAAGGCGATTGCGCGTCACACTGGACAGATACGCGCTCACTGCGCTCCTGGAGATCTGACGTGCAGACGTCGTCAACGGCAAGCGCTCCTACATTGGGCGTATGATTCACGCGCTATCTAGCTTATACTAGAGTCAAAGGAGTCTATAGTGAAAAACAAGCGTTCTTCGTGGAAAGTGCCGACATGGCTACGGGTACTCATACCGACAGTACTTATATCGATTTGGTTTGGGCTGGCCGCTCTCGGTGGTCCATATTTTGGACGAATCGAAGAGGTCTCAGATGTCGACCTCGCGGCGTTTTTGCCTGAAAGTGCCGAGGCGACAAAAGTCACCGAACAGTTGTCAAAATTTCGAGACGAGTCTTCGATACCGGCGATAGTCGTGTTTACGGCTGATGATGGTGCGGTCGATGAAGCAGAGGAGACACTTATCAACGAGCAGCGTGACGTCTTGACGGCTATTGACGGGGTTACTGGGGAAATCTCACCGGCGATAGTTTCAGAAGATACCAAAGCGGCACTGCTGATTGCGCAAGTCGATACCGAAGCAAAGGTTGCAGAAGTCATCGAAGAAGTGAGAGTAGTCCTAGATGAGCAGGAGCTCGATGTCGTCAGTCATGCCGTGACGGGCCCTGCCGGCTTTGCTGCGGATCTCACCAAGGCATTTGCAGGGATCGATGGCATACTACTGTTGACGGCGCTCTCTGTCGTGTTCGTTATCCTGGTATTTGTCTATCGTTCGGTCTTACTGCCAATAATCGTGCTGATGACGAGCCTGTTTGCGTTGACTGCCAGTATCTTGCTGGTCTGGAATTTGGCAAATGCTGGGCTCATCCAGCTCAATGGGCAGGTGCAGGGGATACTGTTTATACTTGTGATCGGCGCAGCGACTGATTACTCACTGCTCTATATTGCGCGCTACCGTGAGGAGCTGTATCGACTGTCGTCCAAGTGGGATGCGACACACGCCGCACTTCGTGGTTCGCTTGAGCCTATCCTCGCAAGTGGCGGAACGGTCATCGTCGGGCTGTTGTGTCTGTTGCTGAGCGACCTGGCGTCCAACAAAGCGCTTGGGCCAGTAGGGGCGATAGGGATTGTATTTGCAATGCTCTCAGCTCTCACATTTTTGCCGGTTATTCTCTATGCATTTGGTAGGGCAAGTTTTTGGCCATCTCGACCAAAAGCAGATGCTGCGAGTCGTAAAGCTCATGAACAAAAATTGCAGACAGGGTTGTGGCATCGTGTTGGTGATTTTGTTACTAAGTACCCACGACCAATATGGGTAATTACAACGGTTGTGCTGCTGGTTGCTTCACTGGGCTACCTTCAGCTTAAGGCGGACGGAGTTGAGCAAAGTCAACTTATTTTGGGCCAGTCTCAAGCACGTGACGGCCAAGAAATACTCAACCGTCATTTTCCTGACGGCTCCGGTAGTCCTGCTCAGATAATCATATCTGATACTGCGATTGATGATGCGGTGAGAGTGCTTGAGGAAGATAGCGGTATTGATTCTGTTGCGGTCACTGCAAATGATTCACCTAGCGGCGTAAAGCCGCTAGGCACACAAGCCGAATCTATCCGTGACGAAATACGAACTGAAGTAGAAGCAAAATTTGACGAAGACCTTGCAAAGCTCGCCGATGAAGAGTCGGTACTCGCTCAGCAAATAGGTCCATTTGGTGCGGCCGCAGTATTTGATGAGATCCGCGCACAATTACCGTCAGTCGATACAATTGTTGATGAAGCATATCCTTTTGCTGATGCAACGCCAAAAATCGTAGATAATGCCGTGTTGCTACAAGCAACACTTGTCGACGCACCTGATTCCCAGGAGGCGAAAGATACAATTGTCCGGATTCGTGAGTCAGTTCGCGAGGTGGACTCCACAGCACTTGTGGGTGGCACAACTGCAGTTCAGTTGGATACGACGACAGCGTCTATTCGTGATCGGCAAGTCATCATACCGGTGGTGCTGGTCGCGATTACGCTAATACTGATGGCGCTGCTTCGATCAATTCTCGCGCCCGTATTGTTGTTGCTCACGACGGTGATATCGTTTGGCGCTAGCCTTGGTGTTGCGGCGCTACTCTTCAACAACGTGTGGAATTTCCCAGGAGCCGACCCTTCGGTAATATTGTATGGGTTTGTATTCCTCGTCGCGCTCGGTATTGATTACAATATCTTCCTGATGACGCGGGTGAGGGAAGAGTCCCTCAAGCTCGGCACACAAAAAGGCGTTATCAAAGGTCTGATAGTCACTGGAGGCGTTATCACAAGTGCTGGCGTAGTGCTCGCAGCGACGTTTGCTGCGCTCGCGGTGATTCCGATACTATTCTTGTTCCAGCTCGCCTTTATTGTGGCATTTGGGGTCCTGCTTGATACGATTGTTGTCCGATCACTGCTCGTGCCAGCTCTTATAAAAGATATTGGCTCGGGTGTCTGGTGGCCAAGTAAATTGATGAGTAAGAAATAGCAGACCTCAATGGACCAACAGCTCGCGCTTGAAATTATGCATAGTGGTGAACATGTGTTTTTGACTGGACCAGCTGGCTCGGGCAAAACGCACGTTCTTAATCAGTTTATTCGTCAAGCCAAGCACGACGGCAAGCAAGTCAGCGTCTCTGCGACGACAGGCCTTGCCGCGACACATCTTGGCGGTTCTACAATTCACGCATGGAGTGGTATCGGTATTCATGATGAACTACCGGCCAATTTTGCCGAACACATCACAAAAGGTCGACGAGATATCATCGAAAACACAGACGTACTCATAATCGATGAAATATCAATGCTACACGACTATCGCCTCGATATGGTTGATCGAGTTGCGCGAGTTGTACGCGATGATGATCGGCCGTTTGGCGGTATTCAGGTCATCATGTGTGGTGATTTCTTCCAGTTGCCACCAGTCAATCGCCGTGACGCTAAAGACGGTGGGTTCGTCGTCAATTCTCAGGCCTGGAAGGAATTAGACCCCGTCGTCTGCTACTTGGCTGAGCAGCATCGGCAAGATGATGAAGTGCTGCTCGAAATACTAAGTGCGCTTCGCCAAGGAGATATTCGTCAACGTCATGCGACGGCGCTGCTTGATCGGATTTCGGACGAGTTTGACGACGAGATTACGCAACTACATACAGTAAATATTGATGTAGACCGTATCAATGACGAAAAACTCGCGCAACTAGAAGGTGATGAGCACACGTATCAGGCGGTCACAACTGGAAAAGAAAACTACGTCGCGACGCTGTCGAAAGCATGCATTGCGCCACAAATTCTGCGTCTGAAAAAAGGCGCACTCGTCATGGCGATCAAGAACAGTCCGGAACGAAAATACGTCAATGGGTCTATCGGCGTCGTCACTGATTTTGATTCGCTCACAAAATTTCCGATTGTTACATTTCACTCAGGTAAGGTCGTGCACATGAACCTCGATACTTGGGAGCTCCGTGACGGCGACACTAAGCGGGCAAGTATTTCGCAAATTCCGCTCAAGCTCGCCTATGCGATTACTGTGCACAAATCCCAAGGCATGACGCTCGATGCAGCGCGAATCGACCTGCGGAAGGCGTTTGTAGAAGGGATGGGCTATGTTGCGCTGAGTCGTGTCAAACGGCTCGATGGTCTGAGTTTGATTGGCATCAATCGTATGGCGCTACGAGTCAGTGAGGAAGCTTTGCGTATCGATACACATCTACGCAAACGAGCCGCTGATGATCACGCGCGGTTTGAAAAATTGCGAGCTAAAGCTACAAAACGCGCCAAACAAGAGCTTGAGAATAGGAAGAAAAAAAATAAAAAATCAAACTCATGGGCCGAAAAGATCGAGTCGATGCGCAAAGAACATCCAAATGCTTATAGACCCTGGACGCACGAGCAAGATGAGCGCCTCAAACTCGGATTCAAAAACGGCACGAGCATTGACGAACTGAGCAAAAAGCTTGGACGCCACAAGCGCTCAATCGTGTTGAGGCTGCAAAAACATTTTGGTGAAGACACTGTACAGCTTTAGCTGATTTACG
>CAZIEB010000016.1:0-3027 GCA_964538665.1 uncultured Candidatus Saccharibacteria bacterium | reverse complement strand
TTGAGGCTGCAAAAACATTTTGGTGAAGACACTGTACAGCTTTAGCTGATTTACGGCATATCTGCGGCCCGGTAATGACCGAGTAGCGTCACGGCATAGTCAAGTGCACGTAGCTCATCACAAATTTGCGTCAGGGATTTTCGTTCGCATTCGGCATCGATAAAAAAATGATAGCGGAAAGAACTGCCACGAATCGGTCGGGACTGCAGTTTTGTCAAATTTGCATCGTTTTGAGCAAATACTTCGAGGGCTTTGTACAGAGCACCCGAAGCGTGATCTGTAGTAAGCACCAGTGAAGCTTTGTTTGGCTTATCTTTTGCCTGAGAATTTGTGTCGATAATCACGAATCGAGTGAGGTTTGTTTTTTCATCTTCTATATCCTGTGCAGTGATTGGTAATTTGTGTAGTTGCGCTGCGTGCGAAGAGGCTATGGCGCCAACACTTCGCGAGTTGAGCTGTTTGATGTATTCGACGGCTCCTGCTGTATCGTGATGTTCGATGAGTCGGGCCTGCGGTGCATGTGTCTCGAGCCATTCTCGGCATTGGTTGAGCGCAACCGGGTGAGAATAAATCTCAGTGAGTTGTGCAGGGCGTACATCTTTTGAGCAGGCGATTAATTGCTGATGGACATGCAGCACCACCTCGCCAGCAATTTTGTACGGGTGCTGTAGCAACAAATCATACACATCGGCGATACTGCCATACAGCGTGTTTTCGATTGCAACAACTGCCGCAGAGGCTTTATCCGTATCGAGTGCAGCAAATACTTCATGGAAGGTATCGCAAGATAGTCTTGTGTAATCCCCAAACCACGTTTGTGCCACTTCATCGTGAAACGAGCCGGCTTGGCCTTGAATTGCGATTTTTATCATGTACGCAAATCCCTTGCGAGGTTTGTGCGGAGTTCAACGACCTTGATGTTTCCGTCGACGACAAAGCTTGTACCAATATTTTGGGAGCGCATACGAAACGGCTCACCATCTTCGAGTTGTTGTACGCGTTTGACATAGCCAGCGTCTCGTAAACTCTCAATGATAAAGTCTCGCTCGCGGGTGTGCTCATGTGAATTGTGATGAGTGACTTGAAGATTGCGCCATCGAAACCCAATCGGCTGCGAGTCTTCAATCGCAGCCCCGATCCAAATCTGGCGTTTTTTACCAAACAAATGCTTAAATCTATACACCCAATAGTCAAAGTGGTTGTTGGTGTCGATGTGCGGTTCATCACGCAGCTGCCAAAACCGCACATGATGACGATGACGAGGCGACGACTTGCCCTCGATAGGCATCTGAAAACCGACATCAAATGGTCGTCCAAATAAATAAAAATTACTAAACGGTGCAGTGAGATAATTCTGATTTGTGATGATTGCATATGCCTCATGAATTATGTGTGTGAGAGTAGCTTTGTCGGCTTTGTACCAGCCACTACGGCGCATTGCTTTTTCGAGATGCCGACGGTCTTTTGCAACAATCGCAATATTGACGGGATCAGCTGGCCAGCCGTCAGGAGTCGTCACGTAGCGGGGGATATGGTCCGGACGAAAGACGACTTGCCAAAACCTACTGACGAGAGGCAGCAGCCCATACGCAGCGACAACGTACGCGAGCAACACAGCCCAAAAAATTGGCAATCGCTTATCAAGAAACGGAAATATGACAAACGTTGTTGCATATGACAGCCCTACAATTAGCCCAATTGTGAGTACGCGCCACACCCAACGAAGAATCTTCCTATACATCTCTCCCATTGTAGCGCATCTGAGGAAAGAGTATAATGAATCAAAATGCCACAAAAATACACATTTCCAAAAAAATTTCTTTGGGGGGCCGCAACAAGCGCTCACCAGGTTGAAGGCGGGACACACAACCAGTGGTCAGTCTGGGAATTTGAAAATGCCAAACTACTTGCCAAACAAGCAAAATCCAAGTTAAAAGGTCTCGAGAATTGGAACGAAATCCAACGCGATGCGACCGACCCAAACAATTATATTTCGGGTAGGGCAGTTGACCACTATCGTCGCTACGAAGAAGATTTTGACCATCTCGTCGATCTCAATATGAACGCATTTCGTTTTAGTATCGAATGGTCTCGGATCGAGCCAGAAATGGGGCAATGGGACCAACGGGAGATCGAGCACTACCGACGATACCTTGCGGCGCTCAAGGCTCGTGGTATTACACCGGTGGTCACGATGTTCCACTGGACAACCCCGCTATGGTTTGCGCACAAAGGAGGCTTCGAAAAACGACAAAACATTCACTATTTTGTGCGATTTTGTGAAAAAGTATTTACGGAGCTTGGCTCTCAGTTTCGGCTTGTCTGTACGTTTAATGAGCCAGAGGTATATGTGGCGTTCGGTTGGCTCCACGAAGGCGAGTGGCCACCTTCAAAGAGAGGTAAGTTCCTGCTCGGGTATTATACATATCGTAATATCGCAATTGCACACAACCGTGTCGTAAAAATGGCTCGCCGCAAAAAATTTCGGCTCAAACTTGGTACGACTAAAAACATGGCAAATCATTATGCGGCGGACAAGGCGCTCAGGACTAAGCTGTTTATGAAGTTTGTGATGTATGTCGAAGATTATATGTATCTTGATCGCACGCGTCGGTATACGGACTGGATTGGCGTCAACTATTATTTCTCAAACCGTTACCATGGTGGCTTACTTGCAAACAAAGCAACATATGTTCAAGATCTTGGCTGGGAGATGAAACCGGATGATATTTCATTTGTGCTCGAGCGGGTATACAAACGATACAAAAAACCAATTATCATTACCGAAAACGGTGTTGCCGACGCCAATGACCGCTACCGCAAATGGTGGATTGCTCACACTATCGATGCGATACATCGTTCCCTCAAAAAAGGCGTTGATGTGCGAGGCTACATGCACTGGAGCCTCATTGATAATTTTGAGTGGGCCTACGGAAAATGGCCAAAATTTGGCCTCATCGAAGTGGATTATCGTACAATGAAACGGACACCACGATCGAGTGCGATCTGGTTTGGAAAGGTGATTAA